>JBILPX010000299.1:0-4257 GCA_044373565.1 Roseomonas sp. | reverse complement strand
AAGGGGCTGATAATGAAGTTCAAATTGATTATTACACACAGCGCTTCGCAGCGCGGATTCGGCGTTGCGAAGCGCCTTGGCGCGGGCATCCATATCCTGGCTGAAGCGACACCAACGGGGGGTGGCTTCCCCCTCAACTTCAAGGCTTGAACGGGCAAGGCCGGCGCAGCGCAGCAGCAAAGGCGCATCATTGCCATCCTCGGGCGCCAGCACAAAGCCGAGCCGCGGCGTGACGCTGACAGCCTCACCCAGCACCAGATAAGGGTGAGCCAGTAAGCCGGTCAGGCGCCTGGCCATGGCTTCGGCCTGGGAAGCCGAGGAGACATTGGTTTGCAGAATGGCGAATTCATCGCCGGCAAGGCGCGCGACCAAATCCGTGCCGCGAATGGCACCCGAAAGCCGCCGCGCTGCTGCCCGCAGCAATTCCTCCTGCGCGGCATGGCCGAGATTGGTTGTAACATGACGAACCCCTGCAAGATCAAGCATATGCAAGGCAATCCGGGGGGGGCGCCGGCCAGGCCTGAGCAGCGCCGTGCTGACACGCGCAGAGAACATGGCGAAATCGGCCAGCCCCGTGACGCCATCTAGCCCGCCGCCCCCCGGCAAGCTATTGCGGCTTTGGATTGATAGCGCCCAAGCGCCCGTCCCGGCTGGGCGAATGGTGAAGCCGAGACCCGGCGCGCCATCCAGCGCGACCTCCCGCTCATCCTCCTCAGGGTTCCAGGTGGCGGCGGCGCAGGCCTGCACAAGGGCGGCGGCGGCATTGGGTTCCAGCCTTGGGCTGCTATCCAGCAAATCAGAAAGGCTATGGAAGCGGGTGGTGGAGCCGCGCCCTAGGCCAAGCAGGCCAAGCGCGCCCTGGCCAAGTGCGCCAATCTGCAAGCTGGTATCGAAAGTCAGACGATTATCCATCAGGGTAAGCCACCCCATGGCCTGACGCTTAGGGCGTGAATGCAGGCGCCGTTGCCGCATGGATTCGGGCGCCAGATCAAGCACGGTCTCATGCACTTCACTCCAGAACGGTTCCGCCTCAGGAAAGACCAGGAAGGCCAAGGCGGAGCCGCTCGCTATAAGCGACGGAGGTGAAGGAAGAGTGGAGAGTGTCATTGTCTTCACAAATACACGTATAAGTTGAGTTTCTTGTCTTGTATACCCATAATGAAAATGCATTGCAAAATGCGAGAGGAAATTGCCAAAAAAAGAGGGCCACCCCATTAGGGTGGCCCTTAGGCAAGGTTGAGGAAGGCTAAGCTGCCAGGGGCGGGATCACCCGCCACCAGACAAGGGTAGTAGAGCATTAATCGTGCCAGCGCTTCCGGCGCAATTTCCCGAGTAAATCATCGCTGTTCAGCTTGCGCGTTCCATAATTGAGACATAATTCGCGACTGCCGCGCCGCCCATATTGAAGACCCCCGCCAAATCCGCACGCGCGAGTTGCATGGCGCCAGCCTGACCACAAAGCTGCATCGCGGCCAGCACATGCATGGAAACGCCCGTGGCACCAATCGGGTGGCCCTTGGCCTTCAGCCCGCCCGAGCGGTTCACCGGCAGCTTGCCACCGGCTGAAGTCCAGCCTTCCAGCGCTGCCCTGCCGCCCTTGCCTTCGGCGACCAGACCCATGGCTTCATATTCAATGAGCTCGGCGATGGTGAAGCAATCATGGGTCTCCACAAAGGAGAGGTCACCAACACCAACGCCGGCCTGTTCATAGGCGCGCTGCCAGGCAGTGCGCGCGCCATCAAAGCGGATGATATCGCGAGCGGCGATGGGCAGGTATTCATTCACCTGAACCGCAGCGCGGAAGCGCACCGCCTTGCCCATGCTGCGCGCCGTCTCAGTATCGGCCAATACCAGCGCTGCGGCGCCATCGGACACAAGCGAACAATCGGTGCGCTTCAGCGGGCGCGCCACATAGGGGTTTTTTTCGCTTTCATTGCGGCAGAACTCATAGCCGAAATCCTTACGCATCTGCGCCCAGGGATTGTCCACGCCATTCTTGTGGTTCTTGGCCGCGATCGTGGCCAGCGCATCGGATTGGTCGCCATGGCGCTGGAAATAGGCTTCTGCGATGCGGCCGAACACGCCGGCAAAACCGCCTTCAATATCGGATTCCGTCTTGCGATAGGAAGCCGTCAGCAGAATCTCGCCAATCTTGGGGCCGGGCGTCGCGGTCATTTTCTCAGCGCCCACCACCAGGGCGAAGCGCCCGCGCCCGGCCGCGATGAAATCACGCGCGCCATGGATGGCGGCACTGCCGGTCGCGCAAGCGTTTTCATATCGCGTGATGGGACGGAAGCGCATTTCCGGCACGCTTTGCAGCAAAAGCGAGGCAGGGAAGCCCTGCGGCGTGAAGCCTTCCCCAAATATGCCCACAAAGCCGGCATCAATCTCGGCGGGGGAAATCCCGGCATCCTCGATCGCGGCGCGTGCGACGCGGGCGATCAGGCTTTCCAGATCGGGTTCGGCTTCCAGCTTGCCAAAGGGGCTATGCGCCCAGCCGATAATTGCAGCTTCGGTCATGATGAGGTCTCCAGTTTCACAGCCTTATGCCAGGGCAGGCCCGCCTTGTAACCAAAGACGCCACCTGCCCTGAAGCCTGAACGCAGTTAAGCCTAAAAATCCGCGCTATTCTGGGTCAACGCCAGCTGCGCGCAGAATGCGCGTGTATTTCTCTATCCCTTCGCGCACGAAGGCCATCACCTGGGCGCTGGTTTCAAAACCGGGGCGCGGCGGCCACGATCAGCCGGATGGGACGTGTGGGGCGCCAGGTGGCCTGAGCGCGCGGGATGCTTGGGGCCAGACCTGCCGATAGAGCGAGGCCAAGGGCTGTTCTACGGTGCAACATGAATTTTCTCCCTATTTGATCATTTTCTTTTGTTTGGATCCGCAAGGCCCATTGGCAAGACTGGGCCGGCATAAGATCACATCGGTTCACAAGGTCACTTTATCAGCCCCGAGCATCGGTGCGAAGTCACTAAGCGCGGCGCACCTGGTGGTGCGATTCATGCTGACCTTTCCCATCCCAAGATGCTCTCATGCGCCATCAGCTATCTGTTTGTTCGGCTGATCAGGCTGCTGCCGGGAACCGCCAGGAGCAATCGGACCCGGAGATGATGCTTGCAGGCTTGGAGATCATGAGTCTGCGTTTGAGGCTGGGGGCTGCCTAAGGGTTTGTGCGGGGGATCGGAAGGATCTCGCCCGGTCCGGCTTCCTCTAGCGCAATTTCGGCCGAGCCCAGCGCCAGATGATTTGTGATGGCCTGATCCACCGCAACGCGCTTCAGCCCACCTGGTTCCGCCGCGTTCGCCTGCCCCATTTCGAGCGATGCGCCCTGCACCAGAATGGCGGCGTGACCTTCCAGTAGGATATCAATCGCGGTGAAATTGGCCGGCGCTTCCTCCTGCCGGATGGAAACACCATCAACCAAATGCCCAACGCGATAGGCGCGGCCCTGAAACACTACGCCCTGATCGGGCAGCAGCAGCAGATCTTCGCGCGGCGCCATATTCCCAAGGACGCCAGGCAGCACCCGAATGAGCGGGCCGCGATAGGGAATGTTCCGAATGCCAAGTACGCGCTGAAACGGTGCAACACCTGGGGTGACAGCCAATAGCATCATACCCGGCCCAAGCCGCGCGGCCAGCCTATCCCCGCGCGAGGTCATGACCCGCGCATCGGCGGCTATTCCCTTCATGCTGATGCTCATTGGTTTGCCTGATGCGTCCACTTACTTACCCACCACTCACCTAACATCCCGCCCATCTTGTTGAACAGAGGCAAGGCGCGGCACGCGGCATGCTGAGAGAACCCCCAAGACCCACAGTCCTTGATGGATTTCCTGCCCCATGCCGCTTGATCTTTCGGCCCTGCCCGCCGCCCCGGAAACCCGCCCAACCCTGGCCGAGGCCATTGCGGCGGCGCTTGCCGAGGCGATTACGCGGGGCGAAATGCCCCCTGGCACGACACTGGAAGAAGAACGCCTGGCCCTGATCCATGGCGCATCCCGCACCCCAGTACGTGAGGCCTTGCGCCTGCTGGTCGCAACCGGCCTGGTGGAACAGCGCCCGCGCCGGGGTGCGGTGGTGGCGCGACCAGAACCGCAGCGTGTGGCGGAGATGTTCGCCGTGATGGCGGAGCTTGAGGCGATTTGCGCCCGGCTTTGCGCGGAAGCCTTGCCGCGCAAGGAAAAAACCAAACTGAAGGCGCGGCATGAGGCGATGGCGCGGCTGGTTTCTGCGCATGATCTGGGGGGCTATC
>JBILPX010000298.1:0-4262 GCA_044373565.1 Roseomonas sp. | reverse complement strand
ATGCAGATCGCGCCCTTCCTCGGCGGGGCCATTGCCGATCCAAACGAAAGCGCCTGGCACTTCCTTGAGGAACCAGGCGAAATCCTCACCCGTCATGGCCGGGCGCATATCGCGGCGCGTTTCGGTAACGCTCGCTGCAGCCGCCGCGGCCAAGTCACGCTCCGCCGGAGAATTCGCCGTCACGCCAAGACCCGGGCTGATGATCAGCGTGCCCTTCACGCCGCAGGTTGCCGCCACGCCATCCGTGACCCGCTGCAATCCTTCCTTGATGGCGTTGCCCGCTTCTTCATGCAGCCAGCGTATCGTACCCCTTATGGCAACGCGGCGCGGCACCTGGTTCTGCGCCTCACCACCTTCAATCACTGTCAGGCTGACCACGCCGCCCATCAGCGGGTCCACGCTGCGCGCGATGATGGATTGCGCCGCGACAATCGCATGGCCTGCCGCCAGCATAGGGTCGCGCGTGAGGTGCGGCAGCGCGGCATGGCCGGCATGGCCATCGAAAATCAATTCAATGCGGGCACCGGCGGCCATCACGGCGCGGTCATGAATGGCAATGGTCCCGGCGGCGAGCCCCGGCCAATTATGCCAGCCAAAAATCCGGTCCATCGGGAAGCGCGTGAAAAGCCCATCGGCAATCATCGCCCGCGCACCTCCACCGCCTTCTTCCGCCGGCTGGAACACCAGATGCACAGCACCGGTCCAGCTTTTGTCTTCCAGCAGCATCCGCGCCGCGCCCAGCAGCGCGGTTGTATGCCCATCATGCCCGCAGGCATGCATCACGCCCGGCACGGTGGACCGCCAGGGCAGGTCATCCGCCTGTTCTTCGATCGGCAGCGCATCCATATCGCCGCGCAGCCCGACCGAGCGATTGCCCCCGCCGCGGCGGATGGTTGCCACCACGCCATGGCCCCCAATATTTTCGGCGATGTCGGTAATGCCCATCTCGCGCAGCTTTTGTACAACAAAGGCTGCGGTCGGCCCTTCTTCCAGCGTCAGGCCAGGATGGGCATGCAGGTGTCGCCGCCAGGAAGTTAGGGTAGCTTGAAATTCGTCGGTCATGATTCGTCCTTCCTACCCTTCCCCGAACGGGGCCGCCACCAACCAGAGGTGGTTGCCTTGGTTGTTGCTATTCGCGTGCCTTTTGCTGGCAAACCCCCTGCCAGCGCAAGAACCGCCCGCCATCGCCTATCGCGTGGAGGTCACGCCAGAGGATAATGGGCCGCTTGTGTCTAGCATCCAAGCGGTTTCACAATTGATAAAACTTGAGGATACAGCGCCAACAGATGGTTATGGGCTGCTGGCCCGGGCACGCGCAGATCTGCCGCGGATCGCGGAAGCGCTGCGGGCCGAGGGTTTTTGGGGCGGGGCAGCACGGATCGAGATTGCCGGGCAGGATGTGACCCGGCCCGACGCCAGCCCGCCCACCGCCGAACCCGCAAACCCTCTGCCAGTGGCTGTGATCCTGACCCCCGGCCCACAGTATCGAATCGGGCAAATCCTGATCAGGTCTGAACCCATGCAGGAAGATGCGCTGGTGGAACGGGCCGCGGCTGACCTGCGTCTGGCCGAAGGGGACCCCGCCCGCCCCGCCGATATCCTGGCCGCTGAGGAAGCGCTACTGCTGGCACTCCGCCGCGCCGGCCATCCCTTGGCGAGCATCGTCGCCCGGGATGCCGTGGTGGATCACGACACCCAGACAATGGACATCACCTGGCGCATCGCGCCCGGACCGCTCGCGGATTTCGCACGGCCAACCGTTACCGGAACCACGCGCACCGATCCCGCGCCGCTAACGCGGCTTATGGCGCGGCGGCTGGAAGGCCAGCCCTATTCGCCGGAAAGGCTGGAACGTGCCCGCCGCACCTTGATGGGGCTTGGCGTTTTCAGTTTTGTTCGCGCGAATGAAGCGCCCACCCTGGATCAGGCCGGGCGTCTGCCCGTGCATTTCCTGGTGCAGGAACGCCCCCGCCATGCGGTGGGCGGGCGTCTTGGCTATGAGACCAATTACGGCCTGACCGCCAGCGGCTATTGGGAAGACCGCAATATCTTCGGCAGCGCCGATAGGCTCCGCCTGGAAGGCGAGGTTGCGGGCCTCGGCGAAACAGGGGTCGATAACGCCACCTATCGCGCCTTTGCCACGCTCCGCACACCGGAATTTCTGGACCGCGATATGCAAAGCGTAACGCAAATCGGCGCCGTGCGTGAAAGGCTCCCTGCCTATGATCGTAATGCTGCCTTGGCATCCTTCACGCTGGAACATCGCCTGTCGGACACCATGGCGATCTCTGGCGGGCCGAATTACGAAGAAGGGCGCATCGGGCGCGATGGGGATATGAACGATTACAGGCTTTTCGGTGTGATGGGAACGTTTCGATACGATAATACCACCAACCCGGTTGATCCCCGCCAAGGTCAGCGCTTCAGCATCAGCGCCACACCCTATTACTCGGCGTTGGATTCGAATAAGTTCACGCGTATCCTGGCAATTGGCAGCAGCTATTTCGACATTACCGGTGATGGCGGCAGCGTTCTGGCGCTGCGTGCTGCCCTTGGCAGTGCGCCGGGGGCGGATTGGGATGAAATCACCTTGGATAAGCGCTTTTACGCCGGCGGTGGCGGTTCAGTGCGTGGCTATACCTATCAATCCATTGGGCCGCGCGATGCGGCCAATCGCCCCTTGGGCGGCGCAAGTCTTGTGGAAACCAGCATTGAATGGCGCCAAAGGCTGACGCGAAGCTGGGGTGTGGCGGCCTTCCTGGATGCGGGTAGCGTGGGGGAAGAAGCGAAGCCGGATTTCGGCGGGCTCCACGCCGGCACCGGGCTTGGGGTACGTTATCTGACCGCGATCGGGCCGATCCGTTTTGATGTCGGCGTGCCGCTCAATCGGCAAAAGGATGATCCACCCTTTGCGATCTATATCGGCTTTGGGCAGGCTTTTTGAGATGAGGCATCTGCGCCGCCTGTTGATCTTACTATCGGCGATACCGTTATGCTTGGCCCTGATCATCGGTGGTGTGCTGGCCTGGGTGCAATGGGGCAGTGGGGCGGCGACGCTGGCCGGGCTCGCGGGTCGCTTGGTGCCGGGGCTGGTGATCGAAGGGCTCGCGGTAGCACTCCCGCACGAGGTTAGCGCCGCGCGCATCACACTCGCGGATGAGGGCGGTGCATGGCTAGATATCGGCGCGCCCCGCATCACCTTTGACCCGAAGGCGCTGCTGCGGCGCGAAGCGCATCTGCATGAGGTGACGGCGCGCCGCATCACGCTGGCGCGCCTACCGGCGGATAAGGAGGAAGCGCGGGACGGCAAGCTGCTGCCATCCCTGCCACGCCTGCCTTTCGCGGTTCGGCTTGACCGCTTGGCCATTGACGAAATTGATGTTGCCGAAAGCGTTTTGGGCCAGGCCTTCCGGCTTTCGGCACATGGCAAGGCAGCACTGGTGGATGCGCGCTTATCGGGGGAAGTGTCGTTAATACGGCTGGATGCGCCGGGCACAGCGCAGCTTAAACTTGATCTCGCCCCCGGTGCGGATCGGCTGTTTGCAAAGCTTGATGTTGCGGAACCACCTGGGGGCGTGCTGGCCAGCGCGCTTGGCGCGCCTTCTGAACCGGCGCGGGTGATGCTTCGCCTGGAAGGTCCCGCCAGCGGTGCGGCGCTTACTGCCGAAGCGCGGCTTGGCAGCGTGGCCGAGGCAGCGCTTGCTGGCACCATCAGCGCTGATGCGCATGGCGCGGGTTTCGCGCGGCTTGCCGGCCATGTCGCGGCGGCGCCTTTGCTGCCAGCGCCGCTCACTACTGCGCTCAGCCGGCTTGATCTTAGCCTTGACGCAACGCGCAACCGTGCCGGCTTGATCAGCTTCCGTGACGTCAAAGCACGCGCGCCGCTTGGCGAAGTAACGCTTTCCGGCAGCCTTGATCCCAAGCGCGAGGAAGCTGCCTTGCAAGGCAATTTCGCGCTCGGCGCCAGCCAAATGCTCGCGGCCTACCTGCCGGAGGAAGTTGCGTGGGAAAGTGCCACCGCGCGCTTTCAGGTGGATGGGAAGCTGGCGGCGCCTCGGGTCACGCTGGATGCGGGGCTTGCGGGATTTTCCAGCAGCATCCCAGCGCTTGGCGCAGCCCTTGGCGCAAGCCCGCGGCTTCAAGCGCGCGCCACAGCACCGACGCGGATTGATAGCCTGACATTAACTGCTGATGGCGCGGAGCTTACCGCTGCGGGCGATATCGGCGAAACGCTTGATCTTCGCTTCGGTTTGCGGCTTGCG
>JBILPX010000297.1:0-4278 GCA_044373565.1 Roseomonas sp. | reverse complement strand
GGCATCCGGCCCATCCGGGGCTATAAGCGGCGCAGCATGAATGACACCTCCACCCGCACGCTGACCTTTCGGCTCTGGCGTTCTTATCTCCGTCAGCATGGCAGGGGCATCCTGCTTGCGCTGGTATGTACGCTTGGCGTCTCGGGCGCGACCGCGCTTTACCCCATTGTCATCCAGCAGGCGTTTGATCTGTTCACGGCGGGCGATCAGCGCGTGGTGTGGCTGATCCCAATCGTGATTGTCCTGGTGACGTCCTTCAAGGCGCTCGCGCAATTCGGCCAGGCGGTCGCTGTTCAATCCGTGGTGCTGCGCGTGGTGGAAAACCTCCAGCGCGATTTGTTCAAGGCGCTGACCCGGGCAGACCTTGCCGATGTGGCGCGGGATGCGCCGGCGCGCCATGCCGCGCGCTTCACGACGGATGCCGGGTTGATCCGCGAAGCGCTGCAGAAATCCATCAATGCCATCGCCGATGTGCTGACGTTGATTGGTCTGATCGGGTCCATGCTATGGCTCGATTGGCAAATGTCCTTGATTGCGACGTTGCTTTACCCGATTGCCGTGGTGCCTATCCTGAAGCTTGGCAAGCGCATCCGCCGCGCATCGGGGGGCATGCAGGATCGTGTGGGCGATGCGGCAACCAGGCTCACGGAAAGCTTTGGTGCCGCACGGGTGGTGCGCGGTTATCGGCTGGAAGCGGCCGAGGAAGCGCGCGCCAATACCCTGTTCACCCGGCTGCGGGAGAGTATTTTCGCCATCCAGCGCACGCGCGCCTCGCTTGATCCCATGCTGGAAGTTCTGGGCGGCTTGGCGGTTGCGGCGGTGCTGGGCGTGGTTGGGTTTCGGGTGGCCAGCGGTCAGGGCACCATCGGGGAATTCACGGGCTTTGTTGCAGCCGTGCTGATTGCGGCGCGGCCAGTGCGCGCGCTGGGCTCGCTCAATTCAGCGTTGCAGGAAGGGCTTGCTGGCTTGGCGCGCGTATTCGGCGTGATTGACACGCCGCGCCAGATCACCAGCCCCGCAAACCCGGTGGCGCTGCCGGCGGGCGGTGGGCGCATCGCCTTTGATTCGGTCGGCTTCCGCTATGAAAGCGTGCCCGATGCCGCGCTTTCGGGCCTCAGTTTTGCGGCCGAACCCGGCCAGACAGTCGCGCTGGTCGGCCCCTCCGGCGCCGGGAAATCCACCGCCCTTGCCCTGGTGCCGCGGCTTTATGATGTGACCGAAGGGCGTGTTTTGCTGGATGGCGTGGATATTCGCGACCTCAGCCTTGAGGCGCTGCGCGATTCACTCGCCTATGTCGGGCAGGATGCGGTGATTTTCGAAGACACGGCCTTCGCCAATATCGCCTGCGGGCGGCCTGGTGCCACAGCGGCGCAGGTTGAAGCGGCGGCACGCGCTGCGGCTGCGCATGATTTCATCAGCGGCTTGCCGGCTGGTTATCAGACGGAACTTGGCCCCGGCGGCAATCGGCTATCGGGTGGCCAGCGCCAGCGCTTGGCCTTGGCGCGCGCGCTGCTGCGGGACCCGCGCGTGTTGCTGCTGGATGAAGCAACCAGCGCGCTTGATGCGGAAAACGAAGCCCTGGTGCAGGAAGCCCTGGCGCGGCTGCGTCAGGGCCGTACCACGCTGGTGATCGCGCATCGCCTGGCAACCGTGCGCGATGCGGACCGGATTGTGGTGATGGAAGCCGGGCGTGCAGTGGAACAGGGCAATCATCAGGAATTGATGGCTGCTGATGGTCTTTATGCGCGGCTGGTGCGCACCCAGGCTTTCGCGGGATAGTCTGCTTCAGGCGTCCAGCGCTTCGGCGGCGATGCGCCCGGCATTTTCTTGAATGAAGCGGAAGCGCAATTCCGGGCGCCTTCCCATCAATTCTTCCACCCTTTCACTGGTAAAAGACCGATCCTCGGGCGCGAGCATAACGCGGAGCAGCGTGCGCTTCTTCGGGTCCATGGTGGTTTCCTTGAGCGCCGCCGGCGGCATTTCGCCAAGCCCCTTGAAGCGGCTGACCTCCACCTTCTGGTTGGATTTGAAACGCGCCTTCAGCACGCGTTCGCGGTCCGCATCATCCATCGCGTAAACCGAAACGCCGCCGGCTTGCAGGCGATAAAGCGGCGGTTGGGCCAGAAACACACGGCCCTGGCGGACCAATTCCGGTAATTCGCGGTAGAAGAAAGTCAGCAAAAGGGCCGCGATATGCGCGCCATCCACATCGGCATCCGTCATGATGACAATGCGCCCATAGCGCAGCTTCGCGAAGTCAAACCGATCGCCGACACCGCAGCCAAGTGCCTCGATCAAATCCTTTAATTCCTGATTTTGCCGCAGCTTTTCCACGCTGGCACTGGCGACATTCAGGATTTTGCCACGCAACGGCAACACGGCCTGAGTCTCACGATCACGGGCCTGCTTGGCGGAACCGCCGGCGGAATCCCCCTCCACCAGGAAAAGCTCCGTGCCATCAGCGCTTTCGCGCGCGCAATCGGAAAGCTTGCCAGGCAGGCGGAGCTTCCGCGTCGCGGTCTTGCGCGGCGTGTCTTTCTCGGCGCGCCGACGTAGCCTATCCTCGGCTCGCTCAATCGCGAAGGCGAGCAGGTTATCCGCCATCGCGGGGTCGCCCGTCAGCCAATGATCGAAATGATCGCGCAAGGCCATTTCAACCAAGCGCGCTGCTTCTGGGCTGGTCAGCCGATCCTTGGTCTGGCCCTGAAATTGCGGTTCGCGAACGAAGACCGAAAGCATCGCCGCAATGGGGCCGAGCAAATCTTCCGCCGTCACATTGGCAGCGCGCTTTTCCTTCTTGAGCTCACCATAGGCGCGCAAGCCTTTTACCAGCGCGGCCCGGAAGCCCGCTTCATGGGTGCCGCCCTGCGGCGTTGGGATGGTATTGGCATAGGTGTTGAGAAACCCATCACCGCGTTCCACCCAGCTTGCCGCCCATTCCACGCGCCCCGCGCCTTCAGGGAATTCAGCATCCCCTGACCAGGCAGCGGGCACCACGGTTGGGCGGCCTTCCAAAGCGGCGGTCAAGAAATCCGAAAGCCCACCCGGGAAATGCAGCACGGCTTGCGCGGGCGTTTCATCCTTGATCAGCGCAGGGTCGCAAGACCAGCGGATTTCAACGCCGCGATACAAATACGCCTTGGACCGGCAGAAGCGATAAAGCCGTTCCGGGCGGAAGGTTTGCTTGGCGAAAATCTCCGGATCCGGCTTGAAGCGAATGGTCGTTCCGCGCCGGTTCTGCACCGCGCCGGCATCCTTCAGCTTCGTGATCGCCTTGCCGCGTGAATAGACCTGGGTGAACAGGGTACGATCACGCGCGACCTCAACCTCCATCCGTTCAGACAGCGCATTCACCACGGAAGACCCCACGCCATGCAGCCCGCCTGAGGTGTCATAGGCCTTGCCCGAGAATTTGCCCCCGGAATGCAGCGTGGTCAGGATCACTTCCAGCGCGCTGAGCTTCGGGAATTTCGGGTGCGGGTCCACCGGAATGCCGCGCCCATTATCGCGCACCACCAGCCAATTATCGGCTTCCAGCGTGACCTCAATGCGGTCGGCATGGCCGGCCACCGCCTCATCCATCGCGTTATCAATGATCTCGGACGCCAGATGATGCAGCGCGCTTTCATCCGTGCCGCCGATATACATGCCGGGGCGACGCCGGACGGGTTCCAACCCCTCCAGCACTTCAATATCCTTGGCGGAATAGCCTTCCTGCTGCCTAGCCTCCCCCTTCCGAGGACCGCCGCGACCAAATAGATCGTTCATGTCTTGTTCCCTGATTCAAGCCGAACATAACGGGGTGTGCGTCGGGAAACAACGCAGCCGTCGAGTCGCCCCTTACCTTTGGGTGTGTCCAAAAGCCAGGACGAGTGATAGACGACAAACAACGCTGTTTCGTATAACCGCAGAATTGAAAGCGCCGCATGCGGCAGAAGCCTCGCCCGGCAAAGCCGGCACCCTCACCGCTCCCGCCCGCCGATCAGGCGCGGCTGGAAGAAAGCCTGCGCGCACGCCTGGCGGAACAGCCCGGCAATGGCGCCACCTGGCAGCAATTGGCAGCCCTGCTGGCTGGGCGCGGGCGCCATGCAGAAGCGGCTGACGCCTTCGCCAAGGCGCTTGCCAATGGCACACCGGTGGCGGCGATTTGCACCCCTTACGCCTTGGCGCTCTCCTCCGCCGGCCGGCATGCGGAAGCGGCCGATCTGGTGGCCCCAGTCCAGGCCCGCAAGCCCAAGGATTTTGCGCTGGCCAATCTGCTTGGCGTCATGCTGAAGC
>JBILPX010000296.1:0-4285 GCA_044373565.1 Roseomonas sp. | reverse complement strand
GCATCCGCCCATGCTTTACCTGGGCTATGTCGGTTATGCGGTGACTTTTGCTTTTGCCGTGGCGGCGCTTTTGGAAGGTCGCGTGGATGCAGCCTGGGGGCGTTGGGTGCGGCCCTGGTCGCTGGCGGCCTGGTCGTTCCTCACGCTTGGCATCGCGCTTGGGTCCTGGTGGGCGTATTATGAGCTCGGCTGGGGCGGCTATTGGTTCTGGGACCCGGTGGAAAATGCCTCGCTTCTGCCATGGCTGATCGGCACGGCGCTGCTTCATTCAGCGATTGTGGTGGAAAAGCGCGAAAGCCTGAAAATCTGGACCGTGCTGCTGGCGATTCTGGCCTTTGGCATGTCGCTGTTGGGGACATTCCTGGTGCGCTCGGGCGTTTTGAATTCCGTGCATGCCTTCGCCAATGATCCGGCGCGTGGCGTGTTCATCCTGGCGCTGTTGATGGCCTATGTGGCGGGGGCTTTGGCGTTGTTCGCCTGGCGCGCGCCCAAGCTGGGGGGCACGGGGATCTTCGCGCCAATCTCCCGCGAAGGCGCGCTGGTGCTGAATAATCTGCTGCTCTGTTCCATTGCGGCGGTGGTGCTGGTGGGCACGCTTTGGCCGATGTTTGCTGATATCCTGTTCGGCGCCAAAATCTCCGTAGGTGCGCCATTCTTCAATGCGGCCACGGCGCCGCTGGCCATTCCATTGGTCGCGGCCATGGCGGTGGGGCCGCTGCTGGCTTGGAAGCGCGCCGATCTGGCGGGTGCCTTGCAACGCCTGTGGTGGGTTGGGTTGCTGGCGGTAGCTTCGGCGTTCCTGACGCTGCTGGTCGCGGGCTACCATGTTTGGCCAGCGCTTGGCTTTGCCGCGGCTGCCTGGCTGATTGCGGGCGCGGCGGCGGATATTCTGGACCGCATCGCTGCCTTCCGCCGGCCCTCCCAAGCCTGGAATCGCGCCCGAGGCCTGCCCCGCGCCGCTTGGGGTGGGGCGGTTGCCCATGCCGGTATGGGTGTGATGTTTGCGGGGCTGGCGGGCATGGGGCTGGCGACCGATGCGTTGGTGGAACTCAAGCCCGGCCAATCAACGCGGCTGGCGGGTTATGAATGGCGGCTGGAACGCATCCGCGATGTGCAGGGGCCGAATTGGTCATCCCGCCGCGCCACCATCACGGTGCTGGAGGGTGGGCGCGTGGTAACGGTGCTGGAGCCTGAAAAGCGCTTCTTCCCAGTCGGGCGCATGAACACCACCGAAGCGGCCATCCATACCAACGCCATGCGAGACCTTTACGCGGTGCTGGGTGATGAGCGTGATGGCGGTGGCGTCGTGCGGCTGCATCACAATCCACTCGCCCCCTGGATCTGGTTTGGCGCGGGGATCATGGCCTTGGGCGGTGGTCTATCGCTTTCTGATCGGCGGATCAGGGTTTCGGCGCCTTCCCGCAAGGCGGCAGCCGCAACAGCATGAGTGATAACGCGCCACCAAAGCGCCCACGGCGCTGGATGCTCTATGCGCCGCTTGGGCTGGCGGCGGCGGCCGGCGCTGGTTTCTACGCCATGCTGCAGGGCCTGCAGGATGGCAGCTACAACCCGCGCGGCGTACCCTCCGTACTGCTTGGCAAGCCCGCGCCAGATTTCAGCCTGCCAGCACTGGAAAGCGTTGCACTGCCCGCCCTGGCATCGGCGGATTTGCGCGGCCCTTTGCCCGGGCCGGTATTGGTGAATTTCTGGGCTTCCTGGTGCGCGCCCTGCATCATTGAACATCCGCAACTGATGCGTCTGTCGCGCGAAGGGGTTGCGGTATACGGCATCAATTACAAGGATCGCGTACCGGAAGCCGGCGCCTTTCTGCAACGCCACGGCAATCCCTATCGGCGGCTCGGGCGCGATGAACCAGGGCGCACCGCCATTGATTGGGGCGTCTATGGCGTGCCAGAGACCTATTTGCTGGACCGCCAAGGCATGATCCGCTGGCGCTGGGCTGGGCCCATCACCGCCGATACGCTGGAGAATGAATTGCGCCCCCTTTTGCGGAGATATGCGTGAAGCGCTGGGTTTTCTTCTGCCTGCTGCTGGCGCTGCCTGCCTGGGGCGCGGTGGGCGATCCGAATGAACGCCTGCCCGACCCCGCCAAGGAAGCGCTGGCGCGGGAGATCGGGCGCGAATTGCGCTGCCTGGTCTGTCAGAACCAATCCATCGAAGACAGCGATGCGCAATTGGCGCGGGATTTGCGCCGCCTGGTGCGCGAACGTGTCGCGGCTGGCGAGGATCAGACCGCCGTCATTCGCTTTGTGCATGAGCGTTACGGCGATTTCGTGCTGCTGCGTCCGCCCGTGACGGCGGCGACCATGCTACTTTGGGCCACGCCTGTGTTGGCCTTGGGCGGCGGCATTGCCGTCATCATGCTCCGCCGCCGCCGCGCCCTGGCCGAAGCGGCAGCCCTTTCGCCCGACGAAGCCAAGCGCCTGGCTGAACTTGATCGCGGGGCGGCATGATCTGGATTGCATTATTGCTGCTGGCTTTGGCCACCATGGTGCCGCTGGTGGCCATGCTTTTCCGCCCCGTGGTGACGCGGGGACGGCGAGAGGCTGATTTGGCGCTGTATCGCGCGCAATTGGCCGAGCTTGATCGTGAAGCCGCGGCTGGCCGGCTGGAAGGCGATGCGCTCCGCGCCGCGCAGGTGGAAGTGCAGCGGCGGCTATTGCAGGCGCCGGCGGAAGCAGCACCTGCCACGCGTGGCCGCGCGCTTGGTTTCCTGCCGCTGGTCTTCCTGATCCCCGCGGCTGGGCTTGGGCTTTATCTGGTGCAAGGCACGCCGGATATGCCTTCCGCCCCGCATCGCGAAAGGGCGGAACTTGCCGCGCGGGATGATGAGATATTGAATCGCCTCCGCGAAAGATTGGCCGGGCTTGACCCCATGAGCGATGCGGCGCGGCAGGGTTTTGTGATGCTGGGCAATGCGGAACGCGGTCGCGGCAACGCCGATGCGGCGGCTGAGGCCTGGCGCCGCGCACTCGCTTCCCGCTTTGATGTGGAATTGGCGGCTGATCTGGTTGAGATGGAAATCGGCCGCGGTGAATTTGTTGCCGCCGGTCCCATTTTGCTACGCGCCCTGACCGAGGCACCGCAGGAGCCCAAGCTGCGCTTTTTGCTCGGCGTGGTGGAGGCCGAAGCAGGCCACCCGGAACGTGCGCGCGCGACCTGGCGTGCGCTTTTGGCCGATAGCCCGCCGGATGCGCCCTGGCGCGCCTTGGTGGAGCGGCGCTTGGGGGCTTTGCCTTAGCGCATTTTCCGAGCGGCCAAGTGAAATCACTTGGCTTGACAGGCAAAAAATGGTGCAGGCCTCATTTGATCAGAGGTTCCCTGGCTTTTTTATTCAAAGCGGTTGGATCTCGGGAACCCATTGGGCGGCGCCTTGCCCGCGCCGGCGCGACTGCCAACCCAGGCGCGCAAATCCGTCTCAACCCGCGTTCTTTCGCCAAGCGCCCAGGAAAGCCCTTCCTTGCGCGTAAACACCTTCACATCCGCAAGCCCGCCATCGCGATAGCTTTGCAATTGCACGCCTCGCCCACGCGTCATCTCGGGCACCTGGTCAATCGGGAAAATCAGTAATTTGCGGTTCTCGCCAATCACCGCGATGGAATCGCCCTCAGCCGGGGCGCAGACCGCCGCTTCCGCCGGCGGGTCCACATTCAAGACCTGCTTGCCGGTGCGCTTTTCCGCGAGCAAATCCTCACCCTTCACCAAAAAGCCTTTGCCATCGGATGCCGCGACCAGATAGCGCAGACCTTCGCGGTGCACGAACATCGTGACCACCGCATCCTCATTGGTCAGATCCAGCAGCAGGCGTACCGGCTGGCCATCACCACGCCCGCGCGGAATGGCATCGGCCTTCAGCGTGAAGGCCTTGCCATTGGTCGAAAACAGCACCAGCCGATCCGTGGTCTCCGCATGCAGCGCAATGAACAGGCTGTCGCCTTCCTTGAAGCGCAATTCGCCATCCAAGGACACATGGCCCTTTTGCGCCCTGATCCAGCCTTTCTCTGACAGGATCACGGTAATGGGTTCACGCTCCACAAAGGCCGCTTCATCCACCACCACATCTGGCAAGACCGCGCCGGTGGCCGTGCGCCGCGCGCCCAGCGCACCATCGCCGAAGCGCGCACGCATAGTTTCAATTTCTTCGGCAATCATTCCCCAGCGCGCCGCTTCGGATTTCATGAGCCCTTGCAGCTTTTTCTGTTCCGCGCTGAGCTTCTTATGGTCCTTGCGGATTTCCATTTCTTCAAGGCGCCTGAGCGCACGC
>JBILPX010000295.1:0-4286 GCA_044373565.1 Roseomonas sp. | reverse complement strand
CCTTGCCATTGCAGCAGCTTGCTTCATCACGCCAAAGCAAAGACCGCTTTGTGGTCTTTGCTTTCGCTGCTGCTGAATTATTGGTGGAAACCGATCTCCGCGGCCGAATCTCCTTTGCGGAAGGCGCCTTTCGGGCGCGTTTTGGTCGGGCAGCAGAAGATTTCATCGGGCAGCCCGTGATCTCTCTAGTCGCGCCGTCAGATCGGCCGGCCTTCGCCACGGCTTTGGGGCTTTTGTCAGAATACGGACGGCTAAAGCCGGCGGTAATCAAGCTTGCAGATGATGAAGCTACGGCCTTCAGCGTGGCGGGTCTCAGGCTGGGTGATGCTGCGGCCAAGCTGGCGCTGACTTTCGCCCCTTTGCCGCGGGAATTGCCCGGAGGCCCCCTGCCGGGCGGGCCTGGGCTGGCGAGCCTTGCTGAGGAAATCCTACGCTCTGGCGGGCCTGGTGGACCGGTGGGCTTCCTGGAATTGACCGGCCCCTCAGGCCGCTTTTTGCCAGGGGGTGAAGTCAATCGGGAAATCCAGGAAGAACTGAACAGACAGGCTGGCGAAGGCGCGGTGGCCACTGAACTTGCCGCCGGGCGATACGGGCTGCTGCCCGGGCAGACACCGCTTGATCTGCCGACCTTGACCTCGGCAGTCGCTGAAATCCTCAAGGATCGCGGCGTCAATGATGTCTCGGTCGGCGCCATGGCAGTGGGGCTTGAGGCAGAGGGGCTCAGCCAAGTCCAGGCAACTCGGGCGCTGCGCTTTGCCCTGGCGGCCTTTGCCCGTGGTGGCAATGATGCGCTGGAAAAAGCGGGTTTTGCTGGGGGGCTGGCGGGCTTTTTGGACAGTGCCTCTGAACGGGCCGGGTTGCTTCGGCGCAGTATCGCGGAACGGCGCTTCCGCATGGCCTTCCAGCCGATCGTCTCGCTCGCTGACCGGACCCCGCATCATTATGAAGCCCTGATCCGACCGCTTCAGGCCGATGATTCTGCCATGTCACATCCCGGCGAATTCGTAGCGCTAGCCGAGGCGGTGGGCCTGACCGAGGAACTTGATTGGGCCGTGGTCAGCGCGGTTTGTGAAGCGGCGGGCGCGGCGGGCGGGACACGTGTTGCCTGCAATCTGTCCGGGCTTTCCCTGCAAAGCCCCAAATTCCGCGAGGATATGAAAGAGCTGCTGGAAAATACCCCCGGCATGGCTGAGCGCCTGGTGGTGGAAATCACCGAAACTGCCGAAATCGAGCAGGAGGATGAGGCGGTTCGCATGATCGAATTGCTGCGGGAGCATAAGATCCCCGTCTGCCTGGATGATTTCGGCGCCGGTGCGGCGGCCTTTCGGTATTTGCGCGCCTTCAAGGTGGATTATGTGAAGGTGGATGGCATTTACGTGGCCAATGCCTTGCAGAGCGAACGTGATCGGGGCTTTATCGCGGCAATGGTGGACCTTGCCCGCACGGTTGGCGCCCAGGTGGTCGCTGAACGCATTGAAACGGAAGAAGAAGCTGCGCTGATGCTGAAACTTGGCGTGCGCTATGGCCAGGGCTATCTTTTCGGCAAGCCGAAGATGGAATTGGCCGCCCGTAAAGCAGGGCATACCTGGCAAGAAGAAAAGTGACTGCCATAACGCTGCCGCGCCTTTGCGTGGTGATTCCCTGTTTCAATGAAGCCACGAATGTGGCGCCCATGGTGGCGCGGCTGGATGCGACCTTGGCCGGAATCACCTGGGAAGCGATTTTCGTTGATGATGACAGCCCGGATGGTACCAGCGCGGCCGTGCGCGCCATTGCCGTGCAAGATAGCCGCATTCGCTGCCTGAAGCGCATTGGCCGCCGAGGCCTCGCTTCCGCCTGTATTGAAGGGATGTTGGCGACGTCAGCGCCCTATCTTGCCGTGATTGACGGCGATTTGCAGCATGATGAAACCCTGCTGCCGTGCATGCTGGAAGCGCTTGAAGCTGGCCACGCGGATATCGTGATCGGCAGCCGCAATATTGAAGGTGGCGACAAGCAAGGTGGGCTTACCGCCGCTCGGCAAATGATTTCCGATACCGGCGCCGCACTTGCCAATGCCGCTTTGCCGATGCGCGTAAGCGACCCGATGAGTGGCTTCTTTGCCCTGCCGCGCGACTTGTTTGAGGAAGTGGCACCGCGCCTGACCGGCACAGGCTTCAAGATTTTGCTGGATATTCTGCTGTCCGCGAAGCAGCCTTTGCGCAGCCTGGAAATCCCCTATTCCTTCCGCGCCCGTGTGGCGGGTGAAAGCAAGCTGGACGCGGCGGTGCTGCTGGAATTCGCGGGCTTGCTTGCGGATAAGGCTTTGGGCGGCGTGGTGCCGCTGCGCTTCCTGTCCTTCGCCGCCGTGGGGGCGATTGGCGTGCTGGTGCACCTGGTGGTGCTTGGGCTGCTGCATGGGTTGGGCGGGGTTGGCTTCAACGCCGCACAATGGGCGGCCACCTTCATCGCCATGACAGTGAATTTCCTGCTGAATAATCGCATCACCTATCGGGATCGGCGCCTGCGCGGGCCTGCGCTGCTGCGCGGCCTGGTGCTGTTCTATCTGGTTTGCGGGCTTGGTGCTGCGGCCAATATCGGCATCGCCAATCTGTTGCTGCGTGATGGCGTGATGGCCTGGGGGCTGGCCGGAGCGGCCGGGGCTGCGCTGACCGTGGTGTGGAATTACGCGGTTTCTGCCACCTTGGTCTGGCGCGCCAAGTGAACCCTTGGTTGGTTGCGCTTGTTGCGCTGACGGGGTTGCGTCTGGTGCTGGCGGCGATCCTGCCGCTGTCACCGGATGAGGCTTATTACTGGGTCTGGTCGCGCAATTTGCAGCCGGGCTATCTGGACCATCCGCCCATGGTCGCGATCTTCATATGGCTAGGCACCGCGCTGCTGGGCGATGGGCCGCTCGGCGTGCGGCTTTTGGGGCCGGTTTCTCTGTTCATTGGTTCGCTGATGCTGGCGCGCACGGCGGAAGACCTTTTCCCCGGGCGCGGCGCGGGCCCTTGGGCGGCGGCGCTGATGAACGCCACACTTTTCGCCGCACTCGGCGCCGTGACCATGACCCCCGATACACCCCTGCTGTTCTTTTGGGTGGCAACGCTTTGGGCCGTGGCGCGGGCGCATCGCAGTGGCGATGCGCGCTGGTGGCTTGCCGTTGGAGTTTTCGCGGGCGGTGCGCTGCTGTCCAAATACACGGCGGCGCTGCTCGGCTTCGGGTTGGTGCTGTGGCTGGTGCTACTGCCCGAGGCGCGGCGCTGGCTGACGCGCTGGCACCTTTGGGCGGGTGGCGCGCTGGCGGTGGTGCTTTTTGCGCCGGTAATTTTCTGGAATGCGACGCATGAATGGGCGTCCTTCGCCAAGCAGGGCGGGCGGACTGCCGCTGGCGGCGCGGGGCAAAGCCTGCGCTGGCTTGGCGAATTGCTGGGCGGGCAGGTGGCTTTGGTGACGCCCTTGGTCTTTCTGTTCTGTGTGGCGGGGGCTTTCATGGCGGCGCGGCAGGTTTGGCGCGCGCGCGATGCCGGCGCTGGACTGTTGCTCGCGTTGATTCTGCCAGGTGCGGCGATTTTTCTCTGGCAGGCTTTGGGCAGCCGGGTGCAGGGGAATTGGCCGGCCATTCTTTACCCAAGTGCCGCCATTGCCGCCGCTGCGCTGCTGCCCGCCACTTGGCTGCGTTGGCGCATTCCTGCCTTGGCGCTGGGCTTCGCCATGGCGGGGACGGCCTATCTGCAAGCCACCGCCGCGCCCTTGCCCCTGCCGCGCCGCCAGGACCCGACTTTGGCTCGGCTTGGCGGCTGGGATGGGCTGGCGGCTGATTTGGCGCGGGCCGCCGCGCGCGAAGGCGTGGCCTTCATCGCCGCCGAGGAATATGGCCTGGCTTCGGGCATGGCTTTCCGCCTGCCGCCCAAGCTGCCCGTGGTGGCCATGGACCCGCGCTGGCGCTTCTTCACCCTGCCGAAACTGCCCGAAAACACTGGTGGCTTGCTGATCCGCAGTGAAAGGCGAGGCGATGGGCCGCCGCAATGGCCGGGCGCCACCCCAATTGAAGGCGAAGCCGGCAGGCTGATCCGCGCCCGCCGGGGCCAGCAGGCCGAAGCCTATCGGCTGTTTCGCGTGACCACGGCGCCCGGCCTGCCGCCAAGTGCGGTTTTGCCACAACCCAGACGCTGATCACGCTTGACCTTCCGGGGCGGCGTGCCTTTATCGCTCCCAACGAAAGGCGCCCGACAATGCATATTCTAAAAAACCGCCCCTGGAATCTGCCGGAAAGCAGCGTCACGCCGGAAGCGCTGGTTTTTGGC
>JBILPX010000294.1:0-4287 GCA_044373565.1 Roseomonas sp. | reverse complement strand
CAACAGGGCCAGAGGCATTGCCGTAGGAAATCATCAGGCCATAGGGCGCCAAGCAATCGAGTGAGGTCAGGAAGCTGTCCTTGCCAACGCTGTCATACACCACTGGCAGCATGGCGCCCTTGGTGAGTTCCTTCACGCGGGCGGGGATATCATCGCTGGTGAGCAAGGCATGATCCACGCCGTGATCCTTCACGAGCGCTGCCTTTTCCGGCGTGCTGACCACACCAACGACGGTGCAGCCAAGATGCTTGGCCCATTGGCTGAGGATAAGGCCAACACCGCCAGCCGCAGCATGAATCAGCACGGTCTGACCTGCCTTGGCCGCATAGCATTTCTTGATCAGGAAGGCGGCTGTCATGCCTTGCAGCATCATCGCGGCACCTTGCTCGAAGCTAATCGCATCTGGCATTTTCACCAGGCGATCAGCCTTGATGGTGCGTGCTTCGGCATAAGCGCCGATCGGGCCTGTGGCGTAAGCGACGCGGTCACCGACCTTCACCTCGGTGACACCTTCGCCGATGGCTTCCACAATGCCTGAGGCTTCCATACCGATAATCGCCGGCATGCTGGGCGCCTTGTAGAGGCCCGTGCGGAAATAGACGTCGATATAATTCAGGCCAACGGCCTTATGCCGCACCAGCGCTTCGCCTGGCTTGGGGGCGGGAAGGGGTACTTCTTCCCAAACCATTTTCTCCGGGCCGCCGGGTTCATGGATGCGGATAGCGTGATTCATGGGGGTATCCATCAGGTGTTGAGGGGGAGAAGAAGCGCGCGGCTTTCGTGGTCCAGCAGATAGCGCTTTGTAGCTGGTCCATCGCCACCGGAATAGCCGCCCAGAGACCCATCCGCAGCGATGACGCGATGGCAGGGGATGAAAAGCGGAATGGGGTTAGCCCCATTGGCCCCGCCGACCGCGCGTGGGGCGGAGCCGATGGTTCGGGCGATATCAGCGTAGCTGCGGGTTTCGCCTGGCGGGATGGCGCAAAGCGCGGCCCAGACACGCTTTTGGAAATCAGAGCCTTCGGGTGCGAGTGGCAGGTCGAAACTCATGCGCTTGCCGTCGAAATATTCTTGCAATTGATCCCGCGCCTGGCGGAGCAAGGGCGTAGCTTCCTGATCCCGGCCGCGGCCCCAATCAAGCGCGACGATGGCGCCGCCATCTTCGGAGATGGTGACCTCACCAAGGGGGGTATGGAGAGAGAGCTGCGGCATGACGCGCAAGCGAAGTGGCACCATGGGCGGTTAGCGTCAAGCGGCGCGGTTTTGACGAATGGCCGGTTAAGCTGCAAGGAAACGTGGTCAAGCCATTGGGGGTGCGCATGAGCGATCTGGAAGCGAAGGGGAAAGCTGCCTCAGACCCCCCACCTTATTTTCAGGCGCATGTCTTCGTGTGCTGCAATCGGCGGCCAGAGGGCCATAAGCGCGGGTCCTGCGCGGCGCGCGGTAGTGAGGCGTTGCGAGATTACATGAAGGCACGCGGCAAGGAATTGGGGCTGTCCGGGGTGCGGGTGAATATGGCCGGGTGCTTGGATCGCTGCGAATTCGGCCCGGCCATGGTGATTTACCCCGAGGGTATTTGGTATAAAATCAAAACGAACTCCGATATTGATGAAGTGCTGGAAACGCATCTTCGCCAAAAGGGTCGCGTGACGCGACTGATGCTGACTGAACGCGATGTCCCGCCCGCAAAGGGATAGGGCGTGTCGAGTGTTTCACGTGAAACGAGGTAATAGGTGAGCGCGGCTGATACCATCTATGCCTTAGCAAGCGGTGCGGCAGTCGGCGCGGTTGCGGTACTGCGCTTGTCAGGCCCGGGCACGGGAGAGGCAGTGAGGGGCCTGGCCGGCAGCCTGCCACCCGCCCGCCGCGCAAGTCTGCGACGGTTACGCGCTCCGGATGGGGAAACACTCGACCACGCCCTGGTACTTTGGTTTCCGGGGCCGGCTTCCTATACCGGCGAAGATGCAGCTGAGCTGCATTTGCATGGCGGACGCAGCGTTATTGCCGGGGTGATGGAGGCCTTGACGGCTGCCGGGCTACGCGAAGCAGAACCCGGGGAATTCACGCGCCGTGCCTTCCTTCGCGGGAAGATGGACCTGACCGCCGCCGAGGGCATCGCCGATCTGGTCGCGGCCGAGACCGCAGCGCAACGGCGCCAGGCACTGCATCAGGCAGATGGCGGCTTGGCCAATCTTTATGGTGGTTGGACTGAGCGCCTGGCCCGGCTACTGGCCCATCAGGAAGCTGCGATTGAGTTCGCTGAAGATGGTCTTCCCACCGATCTGGATGCGAGGGCGCGCGCCGGGGCGGGGGAATTGCGCGCAGAAATTGAGGCGCATTTGGCTGATGCGCGGCGCGGCGAGTTGCTGCGCGAGGGCTTGGTCTTCGCCATTATCGGCGCGCCGAATGCTGGAAAATCATCCCTTCTCAATGCTTTGGTTGGCCGGGAAGCGGCCATTGTCTCAGCGCGGGCTGGGACTACGCGCGATATTGTGGAGGCGCGCCTTGATTTGGCCGGCGTGCCCGTAACGCTTTCCGACACGGCAGGATTGAGAGAGGCCGGCGATGAAATCGAGGCAGAAGGCATCAAGCGTGCTGAGCGCCGAGCGCAGGAAGCGCAGCTAGTCATCACGGTTTTCGCTGCTGACCAGCCCCTCGATGCCGAAACCCTCCGCTGGGTAGGGCACGAAGCCCTTGTGCTGGTCAATAAATGCGATCTGGCGCCAGCGCCCGCCGCGATAGCCGGCGTTTCAACCATGGCCGTTTCCGTGCGGGAGGGCGCTGGGCTCGCTGACTTGCGGGACCGGCTCGCCGAGGCCGCGCTCCGCCTGACGGGTGCCGGCCAAGGCAATCAACTGACCCGCCCGCGCCATCGCGCCGCATTGACCGAAGCGGCGACGCTGCTGTCCGAGGCTCAGAAGGCCAACCTGCCTGAGCTGACGGCGGAGGCGCTGCGCGCGGCGCTTTTCGCTCTTGGCCGGCTGACAGGGCGCGTGGGTGTTGAGGAAATTCTCGATATCGTCTTCCGGGACTTCTGTATCGGTAAGTAATGCTGATATAGGCCGCATATGACGGGCGCGGATTTGACCTTTGATGTTGTGGTCGTGGGCGGGGGCCATGCCGGCTGTGAGGCTGCGGCTGCGGCAGCCCGCTGTGGGGCGCGTACGCTTCTGCTGACCCATAAGATTGAAACCATTGGCGAAATGTCCTGCAACCCAGCCATTGGCGGGGTGGGGAAGGGGCATCTGGTCCGCGAGATTGACGCGCTTGATGGCATTATGGCCCGCGCTGCGGATGCAGCGGCCATTCACGTCAAGATGCTCAATTTGTCCAAGGGACCAGCGGTTCGGGGGCCGCGCGCCCAGGCGGATCGGTGGCTTTATCGCGAAGCGGTGAAGGCGCTGCTGCGTGACCAGCCTGGCCTCACGATTATGGCCGGCGGGGCTGAGGGTTTGGAACTTGACCAGGCGGGCGGGCTTGCCGCGATCATTACCGCCGATGGCCAGCATATCCGTTGTGGGGCTGCGATCATCACCACCGGCACCTTCCTGCGTGGCGAGATCCATATCGGCGAAAAGCGCTACCCGGCTGGCCGGGTTGGCGATGCGCCAGCAATCGGCTTGGCCCTGGCCTTTGAGCGTATGGGCTTGCCGCTCGCGCGCCTCAAGACCGGGACACCCCCCCGGCTTGATGGGCGGACCATTGATTGGGCGGCGCTGGAAGCGCAGCCGGGTGATGACCCGCCTGAGCCGCTTTCCTGGCTGACGGACCGCATCACGAATCGTCAGGTCTCGTGTGGGATCACCGCGACGACGCCAGAAACCCACGCCATCATCCGGGCCAATCTTCAGTCAAGTGCGGTGTATGGTGGGCGAATTCAGGGCGTTGGCCCACGTTATTGCCCTTCCATCGAGGATAAGGTGGTGCGCTTTGCTGAGCGGGAGCGGCACCAGATTTTCCTTGAACCTGAGGGACTTGATGACCCGACGGTCTATCCCAACGGGATTTCGACCAGCCTTTCAGAAGCTGTGCAGGAACAGGTGGTCGCCTCGATCCCAGGGCTGACCAAGGCCCGCATCCTTAGGCCTGGCTACGCCATTGAATATGATCACATAGACCCTCGCGCGCTGACCCCCTCACTGGAATTGCGGCAAGTGCCACGCCTGTTTCTTGCTGGGCAGATCAATGGCACTACGGGGTATGAGGAAGCCGGCGCCCAAGGGCTGATGGCTGGGATCAACGCGGCGCGGCGCGCTTCTGGCGCCGATCCAGATGCGTCACTGACGC
>JBILPX010000293.1:0-4302 GCA_044373565.1 Roseomonas sp. | reverse complement strand
CATCCGCGTACAGTAAGCACCTGGTGTCTCGGGACATGCGACCAAACAAAGGTTTAGTGCGTGTCCGGTGAACGGACGTGAACGGGAGCCGCACTAAGCGCCATCACGGCTGAAGCGCCGCACCGATCCGCGCAATAACCCCTTCCCAATCGCCTAAGCGCTGCTGGCGAAACAGGCGCAGACTGGGATACCAGGGGGAGTCTTCGCGTTTCAACAACCAACGAAAATCCGGCGAAAAAGGCACCATCAGCCAGACAGGCTTGCCAAGTGCAGCCGCCAGATGCACGACCGAAGTATCCACCGCAATCACCAGATCAAGTGCTGAGATTAGCGCTGCCGTATCGGCGAAATCACCAAGCTCCGCGGTCAGATCGAATAGGCCAGAAGCTTGCAGCGCGGGTTGATCTGATTCCCGCACCTCCTTTTGCAATGACAACCAGACATCACCTGATTGGAACAACGGCGAAAGCCTTTCCAGTGCCAAGGATCGATTGGCGTCATTGGTGTGGATCGTGCTACCGCTCCAGACCAGCCCGATACGCCGGCGGCCGGCGGGTAGGCGTTGCGCCCAGCGCGCCACGTCTTCTGCTGGCGCCTTGAGATAGCCTTGCGGCCAGGCAGGAATGCTTTCAAGCCGGGTACCGAAGGCGAGCGGCAGGCTGAGAAGTGGGCAATGCAAATCAAATTCGGTCGGCGCTTCATTATGACCAATGACGGTCACGCCAGGGTGAAAATCCTTAAAGACTCGACGCAGCGGATTTTGCACCGAAAGCGCGACATGTGCCCCGGCGTCAGCGGCAAGCATGGCGTAGCGCGCGAATTGGATGGTATCGCCGAACCCTTGCTCAGGATAAACGAAAAGCCTTTGATCCTTGAGCGGTTGCTTGCCCCACCAAAGAGGCTTTGTATATTTGCGCGCTGCCAAGGTTTTTTGACGAAGATTGCGATATTCGTAAGACAGCCATCCTTCCTCAAAGCGCCCAAGTGTCAGCAGGGCAAAGGCGCGATTGTGATGTGCTTCGGGATGGTCAGGCTTCAGCTTCAATGCGCGGTCATAGAATATCAGCGCCTCTTGAAGGCGGTTGAGGGAGCCCAGGATGAAGCCGTGATTGATGTAGGTGAGCGGATCATCAGGGGCAATGTTCTGTGCCGCTGCGGACATCTGGAGGGCGCGTTCCGTTTGGCCCAGCCGCATCAGTATCGTGCTTCGCCAGATATGGCCTTGAAGCGATTGAGGGTTGGCGGCGATCACTTCCTCGGCGGCGGCCAGGCTCGCCTGCAATTGGCCAAGAGCGCGCAGCGCGTCCACTCGGCACAAAAGGGCCAGTTCAAACCCAGGCCTGATCTCAAGTGCCTTTTGGATGAATGGCAGGGCTTCGGCGTGTCGTTTCAGCAGGCAGAGCGCTGCTGCCATGCTTGCAAGATAATCGGCTGAGTGCGGCTGCAGAAGAAGCGCCTTTTCATACGCGCTATACGCTTCTTCAAGCCTATCCAGTTCCGCAAGGGCACGGCCACGTTGATGATGCGCATCCGCATGATCAGCCTGCCGGGCGATGACATGATCAAAGGCAATAATGGCATCCGGATAGCGACCGATTTTCAGAAGAAGCGTACCGTAATTATGTTCGGCATCGATTGCGTGAGGATCCAATGCTAGCGCACGTTCAAAGCTTTTCGCCGCATCCTCATTGCGGCCCTGGTTCATCAGTGCAAGAGCAAGATTGGCGTGAAGATCAGCATTCTTTGGTGCTATTGTGACCGCTTGGCTCAGACGACTTACGCCATCATCAATGCGTCCTGCCTGTATGGCAGCCAAGCCGGAAAGATGCAGCGCATCGAAATGATTCGGATAGCGCTTAAGAATGGTAAGACACGTCGCTTCAGCCCCCGCGACATCACCCCGCCTCAGCAAAGCAACCGCTTCGGCAAATTGTGGGGCGCTTATTCTGGGCTGCTTCTTCATAAGGATGTAATTCCCGCAGTTTGGCGGAATGGCTTTGCGACTGCCATCATTATGGCGACGTTACGCAGGAAAAGTGTTAACGGCAGGTTTGCCTGTCAACAAAAGCCTGCTGCAACTGAACCCGGCCAAACGCTCGGCTGGCCTTGCCGGTGAACCGCACTCCGCCTCCCGATGGCGGCCTGCCTTTGGCCTAGCGATTCAGCTTCGCTGGGTCAGCATCATCGCACACACGCTCCGGCATCGGCAGGCCCGCGAAAACTTCCGGCCCCAGCGGTTGATCCGGCGCAATGCCCAAGCCTTCCAGCGCCCACATCAATTGCCGAGAATGCTGCCCCGCATGCCAAACCGTGCGTTCCATAAATTCATGCATGGTCTGTTCGCCGTAATAGACATCAGCGCGCGCCAACCAATCCAGAGTGCGGCCCGGCCCATCAAACCAATCCGATATGCGCCGGCGCATTTCCTCGCAATAGGCGATCAGCTTTTCCCGCGTCGCGTCCTTTTCTTCCGGGACGCGCATATAGCTATCGAAGGTCAGCGGAATGCCGTTTTCATGTTCCAAAAACGCATCCGGGGAATGGCGTTCCTCCACCATCAGCCAAAGCCCGCTATGGCGCATATCCTGGCTTGGCAGATAAGCGAGCCTCAGCAGCACAATCAGCCAGAGCAGCGTCACCAGCATGGTGCCGGAACGGAGCGCCAATACCTCAAGCCGTTCCAAGTCATGGCCCTCAAGCGCGGGCACCCATGCTATCCGGGTGCCCTCCGGGGTGGCCTAGCCCGACTCCGGGGCGGATGAATACTCCCCAGGGCGAAAGGCGCGGTTCAGCCCAAACCCATCAGCACCAGCAAAAGCGCCGCGCCGAACCAGACCATCATCGCCCTTTGCAGGCTGAGGCCCAAACGCTCCGAAATCGCGGCCGGCACGGCGGACAGCAACAGCGTGGCGGTGGAGACAATCAGGGAGGCGCCGTAATAAACAACCTCCTTCGTCGGCGGCAAAAGTTCTGGCAGCCAGACGGGGTAGAGATGCCAGACAATCGGCAGGGTTGGGCTGATCATGCCGTTCAACAGGCAGGTCGCGACGGTCGCCACGAAAAGGTTTTGCGGGGTCATCATGGCAGCTACCCCGCGCCCGGTGGGCTGATGCGCGGCGCATAGCCAAGCCCAACCATGATCAAGCCAAAGATCATCCGCACCGCAAAAAGCCAAAAGGCCGCGACCAGCGGCAGAAAGTGCGGTGCGACATAGGAAGGGACCAAACGCTCGGCGGTCCAGACCGCCCAGCCAGTCAGCATCTGAAAGCCGCGCCAGATGTAATTGTTATTCGCAGGCGTCATGAAGAATTGCATCATGAAACGCCCAAGGCAGCCCCAGGCGGTCAGCGCCAGCAAATAGGTCACCACCCAAAAGGGCAGGTAGCCGAGGATGAAATTGCTTTCCATAAGGCCCTAATTGATAGGGCGGCTGCGTTACCGCAACCGCCCCAAAACATCACGCCACAGCGGCGCTTGGGTTATTCCACCGCGTCGCGCTTGTCAGCAAGACGCACGCCACCCTTCGGGATGCGGATATCATCAATGAAATCCTGCATCGCCTGGCTTGGCGCAGCGGTGAATTGCGAAACCACATAAATCACCAGGAAGGAAATCGGCACGCCGAAGATACCGGCAGAAATGCTGCCAATCCCCCACATGCGCCCGGTCACCCGATTGCGGAGCACGATTGTATCGGTGGTCATTGGGCTGCCCCAGATGTTACCGAGCCACGCCAGCGCCCCATCCTTCACCGCTGCGGTATTGGCCAGAATGGCCGCCGCTTCCGCCCGCAATTCAGGCGAGGTGAAGTTCTGGTTGATGCTGCCAACCTGCCGCGCTGCGGCAATGATCGCATCCTTCGATCCGAATAGCTGGACGAAATCCATCCCGAACCATTCGGAATGGATCATATAGCCGAAGGTGACCACATAACCCACTGCCATGCCCAAAACGGCGGCAGTATTGGTGGTTTTCTTGTACCAAACCCCCATCACCAGCGCCGCGAATAGGCCGGCGGCAGCGATGGAGAAGGCCCAAGCAACCAGGAACAGAATATCTGCCCCGGCATTCCCCGCGACCCAAGCCGCAGCCACCGCCACAACCAGCAGCAAGACGCGCGAGACAGTCAGCCGGCGCGCAGTTGGCGCGTTGCGGTCAATCATCTTGTAATACACGTCATGCGACAGCGCATTCGCAAGTGCCAACAGCAGACCATCGGCAGTGGAAAGCGCCGCAGCCAAACCACCCGCCGCCACCAGACCCGCAATCACATAAGGCAAGCCTGCGATTTCCGGCGTGGCG
>JBILPX010000292.1:0-4315 GCA_044373565.1 Roseomonas sp. | reverse complement strand
AGAGTGCCCGCTATAGGCCAATTCCGGCAGCCCGACCATTGCCTTCCTTGGTCATCACCAAGCGGGAGGAGGGCAAGCGGCTGGGGCGCCTCATTAAAGCCGGTGACGCTACGCTACAGCCGCTGATCGCCCCGAAGGTAGCCAAAGAGGGGATCAAATCAAGATTTATGCGGCAGTTCTTCAGCGAATATACACATAATAGAACAGGAAAATGCATAATCCCCAACCCGTAACCATAATAGAATAAGCGAGTGTTGTGGTGAAAAGCCAAAACGCTTTACTCTTGCCCTCTCGTTTGAAGCACCAAGCATAAAAGCGCCCCGTAAGCCAACCGAGTACACTTCCATTTGTTTCACGAAACCATTTCAGTATCGTCATCTCCGCACGACACCCTTTTTCATCGCGTTTAGGGGGCTTCGGGGTTTGTGACCACCCTTGGCGTAGCGCTTCGCTTGGCGACCGCTGACACATAGTAAGATAACGATTTCCTCGCCACAAACCATCAAATTGCGAAGAAAAATTTCAATTTTAGGGTAGTGCATTACGGAATGCGAGAGACGCAAGGTTGGGGCTTAAATTAGGACTGGGCTGCCAAGTCATGCCTGACTTCAAGCCTCCCGCTAGGAAAGATAGCAAATAGGATATGTTCGCCCAGCGCTTATCTCCAAGAGTATCGCCGAGCGTACTTCGGTATCCTCAAGCAGCACCATAGATCGGGCACCATCAAGCAGAATCAAATCGGTGGCTTGCGCATATCCTGGCATTCGAAAACGTCGTCCAGCAGGCGCTCTCAACGTCGGATAATGTTTCAAAAAGTCACTGAATTTTGGGAAAGAACTCCAGGTGAGGAAATTCGTGATAGCAAACATGCGTCCGCTTTCAACTGCTTCAGCCCATGTAGATGGCTGTCCGACTCTTTGGCGTGACGGCAAACTCTCCGATTCATGACGCATGAATACTAACGACTGTGTAGATCTATCGAATGAATACAAATCGGTGATCCGATAGATGGTACGCTCTTTCCCCTCATTCAGGATATCTGCACGCGTCGCTTCATGAATGATTTCTCGCGAGTCACGATGCTGCACCTCTTGCCAGCGCGCAAACATCGAATCCGCGCGCGGCGCAGTCAGTTCCCGACTACCTTCAGCATTAAGCGCAGCAACCAACCTCCGGCAGAGTGGCTCATCGCTGCCAAGCCCGGCTGGCCCGGCAATCTCATAAGGCCGTACCCTTTCAGTCTTGGCTCCGGCATCAGCAAACCCAAGCAGCAGCATGGCGCCAAGCGTGAGAGTCCGACTTAAGCCTTGCCACCAATTCATGAGACCCTTCGCCAGCCTCCCTATCTCTTCCCTCTATCAGGATACGTAGCAAAGATTATGTGCAATTATCATGCAATGAAATGCAATCGCCTCACAGCCCCGCATCGGCAGGCACCAGCACCTGCCCGGCCTCATCCACCCGCGCTGCCACGGCTTCCAGGGCTTCTCCGTAACAGGGGCCGGAGACGCATTCGCCCGATTCAATCTCAAACCGCGCGCCATGGGCGGAACAGAGAATATGCTGGCGCTTGGCATCCAGAAAGCGATCCGGCACGGGGTCTAAAGGCAGGCCGATATGCGGGCAGGAATTGACATAGACCCAAACGGAATCGCCGCGCCGCACAGCGAAAAGCCCCATGAAGGCGCCGGGGGCAGCCGGAAAGCCTTTGGACCCGCCATCGGGGATATCCGCCAGCGCACAAAGCGCGCGTTCTGGCTTGCTCATTTCCCGGCCCATCCGCCCATGCGGGCAATCACCGCCCAATGTTCGGGCGCAATCGGCATCACAGAAAGCCTGGATTGCCGGATCAACGCCACATCAGCCAGTGCGGGCTCGGCCTTAATGGCGGCCAGGCCCACGGGCTTTGGCATGGGCCCCACCGCGCGCATATCAACGCATACCCAGGGTGAGCCTTCTTCCGCGGACGGGTCCGGATAGGCTTCGCGCGCCACTTCCACCACGCCAACAACTTCCTTCCCGATATTGGAATGGTAGAAAAAGGCCAGATCGCCCTTCTTCATCGCCATTAGGTTCTTCTTGGCCAGGTGATTGCGCACGCCCGTCCAGGGCTCCACGCCATTGGCCACTTGCTGGTCCCAGGAAAAGGCATCGGGTTCGGATTTCACCAGCCAGCGGGCAAGGGGCGCTTTGGTGGTTGCGGCTGGCATGGCGTGACGTAATCCCCTTTTTGGCCCCCGCGGGGCTCTTGGCAAGGAGGTAACGCCAGATGCGCCGGGCTTCAATAAGCCTGGGCCGGGTTTTCGTGTCGGGGGGACTCCTTTGGCGGGGGCGCACCCCCTATGTGACGATAAAGAGGAGGCTTGTGGGTGATTCCACCCGCAGAAAAACTAGGCTAGTCTGACCATGTGGACGCCAGAATGACAGCCAAAGCTGACAGCAGCCCGAGCGGAGCCGCCCCTGGCGCGCGTTCGCTGCATCGTTTTGCCAATCCGGGGCGCTTTTTGCGTGCCTCGGCCAAGGTGCAGACCTGGCTATGGGCGGCAGCAGCTTTGGTGCTGGGCGCGGGGCTGGTTTGGGGCTTGTTCTTGTCTCCGGCGGACTGGCAGCAGGGCGAAACCGTGCGCATCATGTATGTGCATGTGCCGATGGCCTGGCTTGCGATGGGTGGCTATACCGCGCTGGCTGCGGCTTCCATCATGTCCCTGATCTGGCGCCATCCCTTGGCTGATCTCTTCGCGCGCGAATTGTCGCCGGTGGGCGCTTTGGTGACAGCGCTATGTCTGGCCACGGGCAGCCTTTGGGGCCGGCCCATGTGGGGCGCCTGGTGGGTCTGGGATGCGCGGCTGACATCCGTCTTGGTGCTGTTCTTCCTGTGGTTGGGCCACGCGGCGCTCACGCGCGCTTTTGAAGACCAGGAACGCGGCGCGCGGGTTGGCGCCATCCTTGCCTTGGTCGGCATTGTGAATATCCCGATCGTCAAATTCAGCGTGGATTGGTGGAATACGCTGCATCAGCCAGCTTCCGTCACACGGCTTGATGCGCCGGGGATGCATGTGGATATCCTCTACCCGCTGCTGACCTGCGCGCTTGGCTTTTCGCTGTTGTTTGGCGCGGTAGTGCTGGCCCGCACGCGGGCGGCCGTGATGGAACGACGCATACGCGCCCTGCAATTAGCCCGCGCACGGCGAGAGGAGGCAGCAGGCGCATGACCCACACATTCTTCATCACCGCTTCCTACGCGCTGGTGGCGCTCGGCTTTGGCGCTTTGGTGCTGGATGCAGCGCGCCGCCACGCCGCGGCGAAACGCTCGCTGGCCGAGCTTGACCCGCGTGGGGATCGGCCATGACTCGCAAGAAGCGCCGGCTTTACATTTTGCTGCTCTGTGGGCTTGGGCTTGGCAGTGCCACCGCGCTGACGCTGACAGCATTCCAGGACAATCTGGTGTTCTTCCGTTCCCCTTCTGACATCATGCGCGAAGCGCCGCCGGCCAATCGCGCCTTTCGCCTGGGCGGGCTCGTGGAAGCGGGCAGCCTGGAACGCGGCACGGGCGCGGATGGCAAGCCCACCGCCAATTTCCGCGTGACGGATGGCGCGCATGTCATCCGCGTCTCCTACGCCGGGGTGCTGCCGGATTTGTTCCGCGAAGGCCAGGGCGTGGTGACACTTGGCATCATGCAGCCCGATGGGGTTTTCCGTGCCAAGGAAGTACTCGCGCGGCATGATGAAACCTATATGCCGCCGGAAGTAGCCGATGCGCTGAAGCGCGCCGGCCATTGGAACCCGGCAGAGGGGGCGCCACCGCCACCGGCGGAATGGAACACCGCACCAAGGAGAGGCGGATGATTGGGGAAATCGGGCATTTTGCCCTGGCACTTGGCTGCATTTTGGCTTTGGCGCAGGCGATCTTGCCGCTGATTGGCGCGCATCGGGCCGATGCGCGGTTGATGGCGCTGGCGTCGCCGCTCGCAGGCGCGCAGTTGATCGCGATTGCGTCTGCGTTTGGCGCGCTGCTTTGGGCCTTTGCGGTGAATGACACCACGGTCTCCAACGTGGTGCTGAATAGCCATTCACAGAAACCGCTGCTCTATAAGTTCTCCGGCGCCTGGGGCAATCACGAAGGGTCCATGGTGCTTTGGGTTTTGATCCTGGCACTTTGTGGTGGCGCGGTGGCCGGCTTTGGGCGCGATTTGCCGAGCGCTTTGCAGGCACGGGTGATCGGCATTCTGGGGCTGATCGCGGTGGGGTTTCTGGGCTTCATCATTTTCACCTCCAACCCTTTTGAGCGGGTCTGGCCGCCGCCCATGGATGGGCA
>JBILPX010000049.1:0-14121 GCA_044373565.1 Roseomonas sp. | reverse complement strand
GCAGTGCAAGACCCTGCCCTTGCGGCACTGCGCGCAAAACTGGTGGCGGAATGCGATGCCAGCCTGCCGCGCGGCGCGGCGCGCGTGACCATCACACTTGCTGATGGCAGCACGCATCAGACCACTATCGAACATCCACGCGGTAGTGCGGAACGCCCGCTGAGTGATGACGAACTCGCCGCCAAATACCGCGCCAATGCAGTGTTGGGCGGCACCACGGCTAATGTGGAAGGGCAGATTACGGCGCTATGGGCGCTGGATCAGTCAGCTTCCATTGCGCCGCTGATGGCTTTGCTCAATAGCCCGGCCCGCAATGCAGCAGGGTAAAGCCGGCCGAGGTGATCACCAGGTCAATCTTGTCCGGCGTGGTCCAGCCGATATCCTGTTCACCGCTACGCGGGTTCTGATCATCAAACTCTGGTGGGCCGAAGCGCGCGATCAACCTTTGGCGCAGCACGTCACCCTGCGCCGCAGCGCCACGGCCTGAAACACAAGCCAGCCCGCCGGTTTTTGTGTCGAAGCCAAGGGCGATATTCATGCGCAGCCCATCCACGCCGAAGACGCCACGTGCGCGATATTCAACCCGCGCATCCATCATGCGCCGTTCGGCTGGCGTCAGGCTGCGCACCGCGCGGCGCGATGCAGTCACCGCCTGTGCTTCCGTCATGCCCCAGCGGGTATATTCCCAAGCCGCATCAGCGGGCGCGGCAAGCACCAGTAGCAGCAGGGCGATCAGGCCATCACGGGCCAATTTCATGCGGCATTTCCGGGCAGCGCCCGACCTCTGGCTTTTCCGGCCCGCCTATAGCGCGAAATGCGTGATCTGACGCGGGGCGAGCCTTGCGTTTAGCGTGCATTCTTCGGCATAGCGATGCTCGCCGCCGATATCGACGATCTCCACGTCCCTGGGGATACGCGCCAGCGCCTCGGCAGAGCTACCCGTGGGCAGCGCACATCAAGCTTTGGGAGCATCGCAGTGTCCCATTTCTCGACCACCATTTCGGCCAGCTTGGCTGGCGCACCGGGGAAGCGGTCCTCCAGCGGCTGCCGGCACTACCTTCACCGGCAGCGTAGATCAGTTCGAAAGACGGGTGATTCGCGACCAGGCGCATAGCCTCGCTACCGCCAAAACCGCTGATGCCGACAATGCCAATACGAATGCTCATGGCGCTATCCTGTTGCTGGAGTGCTCGTCGGCTGCGGCGTCGAGGCGCTTGCTCATATGCACAGCGACGCCGAATTGCGGATGCTGTTCCTCGCGGTCCACCCGGTAGCCAAGCCGGCTATAGAGTCGCAGATTCTCGGCAAAGAGCGCGTTCGTGTAGAGCAGCACCTCGTTCAGGTTAAGGGATCGGGCGACCTCCTCCGCGTGCGCCATCAGGGCGCGGCCGTAGCCCTTTCCCTGGTAGGTTGGCGTGACCGCGACATTGACGATCAGCAGATGGTCAGGTTTGGGCGCCATCTCGATTAGCGCCACGGCTTCGCCGCCCACGTGCAGCAGGTCTACCAGGTGTTCGCGCAGTGCCGCGTCATAGTCGGCGGTCATCGGCCGCGGCTCGCGCCCGAGGACGGGCACCCACTTCGCGTAGGCCGCGCGGGTCAGTTCGCGGACGGTCACCGCATCAGCGGTGGTGGCGCGTCGTATTGTTTTGTGCCCGGAATTTTTGGAGGCTTGTGAAGGATCGGGGTGGGCGGAGTTGCTGTTTTCCACTGTGTTCTCCTGTGATCTGGGCAAAGAAAAACCCCCGAGGCCAGGGGCTGCGGGGGTTCAAAGATGCGGGCTGATGCCGCCTCGGGGGTGGACCGCTACGGGGCGGGCCTCACCGGGGAGGGGCTTGTCTGCACGCAGCCACAGAAGCCACCGCTGAAAAGCAGCGACGGCGTCGGTTAGCGATGCGGCGGCAAGGTTGATCCATAAAACAAACGGTAGTGGTCCTCCTGAAGGTCTGTCAACGCAGATTTGTCGCCGCGCACCATTTGGCTTGAAAACACACTAAACCCGCCCGTGACAGGCCTTGAACTTTTTCCCACTGCCGCAGGGGCAAGGCGCATTGCGCGGTGTACCCGCCCAAGTGCTTGGGTCATTCGGGTCCACCGCTGCGGGTAAGGAACGCGGCGCTGCCGTGCCGATGGGCGCGGTCATCGGTGGGCCATCCACTTCCATCATCTCCGCCCCCGCAAGCGTCGGGTCCGGGTGGCGCATGTCAAACACGCCAATGCCTTCCGGCGCGGGTGGTGGCGCATCGGGACGGATTTCAATGCGCAGCAATAGGCTGGTCACGCGTTCGCGCAGATTTTCCAGCATGGAATTGAACAGGCGGAAGGCTTCGCTTTTATATTCATTCAGCGGGTCACGCTGGCCATAGGCGCGCAGCCCGATGCCCTGGCGCAAATGATCAAGCGAAAGAAGATGCTCCTTCCAGGATTGATCGAAAATCTGCAGCAGCAGGGATTTTTCGATCTGGCGCATGAACTCCGGCCCAACATTGGCCGCGCGGGACGCATAGGCCTGCGCCGCCGCCTTCATCAGGCGTTCGCGCACCGCATCATCATCAATGCCTTCTTCCCGTGCCCAATCCGCCACCGGCAGGTCAAGGTTCAAAAGTTCCTTGACGTCACGATCAAGCTTTTCCAAATCCCATTGTTCGGGATAGGCGTTTTCCGGAATGGCACGCGCGACGAGATCCGCGATGGTTTCTTCCCGCATTTCCGCGATGGTTTCAGCAACCTCATTCGCCATCATGAAGGCGCGGCGCTGGGCATAGACTTCCCGGCGTTGATCATTCATCACGTCATCATATTTCAGCAGATTCTTGCGGATGTCGAAGTTCCGCGCCTCCACCTTTTTCTGCGCGCGTTCAAGGGCCTTGTTGATCCAGGGGTGAACAATCGCCTCCCCTTCTTTCAGGCCAAGCTTTTGCAGCATGCCGCCCATCCGGTCAGACCCGAAGATGCGCATCAGATCATCTTCCAGCGAAAGGAAGAAGCGCGAAGCACCCGGGTCCCCCTGGCGGCCGGAACGACCGCGGAGCTGATTATCAATGCGCCGGCTTTCATGACGTTCAGTGCCAATCACGAAAAGTCCGCCAGCCGCATGCACGATTGGGCGCGCCGCATCAACTTCGGTCTTGTGGCGCGTCAAAGCGGTTTCAAATTCCGGCCCTTCAGAAGCATTGGCTTCCTGCCGCGCCAGCATTTCCAGATTACCGCCCAATTGAATATCCGTGCCGCGGCCCGCCATATTGGTCGCAATCGTCACCGCACCGGCGCGCCCGGCCTGGGATATAATGGTGGCTTCCTGTTCATGGTAGCGCGCATTCAGCACCTGGTGCGGAATGTTCTTCTTCTTCAGCAGCGTTGAAATCAGTTCTGATTTTTCGATGCTGGTGGTGCCCACCAGGCAGGGCTGGCCGCGCCCGCGCGCTTCTTCGATCAGCTTTGCAACGGCTTCGTATTTTTCTTCGGCGTTGCGATAGACCTCATCATCCTGATCGAGCCGCGCCACTTGCACATTGGTCGGGATTTCCACCACTTCTAGCTTATAGATTTCCGCGAGCTCATCCGCTTCGGTCGCCGCCGTGCCAGTCATGCCGGCAAGCTTCGGATAAAGCCGGAAGTAATTCTGGAAGGTGATGGAAGCCAGCGTTTGATTCTCCGGCTGGACTGTCACATGTTCCTTTGCTTCCAAAGCCTGATGCAGGCCATCGGAATAGCGCCGGCCTTCCATCATGCGGCCAGTGAATTCATCAATAATGATGATCTTGTCCTGGCGGACAATGTATTCAACATCGCGCGTGAAAAGCGTGTGCGCCCGCAAGGCTTGGTTCACGTGATGCACCAGGGACACGTTTTCCGTGTCATACATATTGCCTTCGGTCAGCAGGCCGAATTGGCGCAGCAATTCTTCCACTCTTTCGCCACCCAATTCGGTCAGGCTCACCGCGCGCTGCTTTTCGTCCTTCTCAAAGGTTTCCTTGTCCTTCACCAGCTCCTTCATCACCTCATCGGTGCGGCGGTAAAGGTCTGAAGTATCATCGGTCGGCCCGCTGATGATCAGCGGCGTGCGCGCTTCATCCACCAGGATGCTGTCCACCTCATCCACAATGGCATAGGCGAAATCGCGCTGGGCCATATCTTCCAGCCGATACTTCATATTGTCGCGCAGATAATCGAAGCCGTATTCGTTATTGGTGCCATAGGTGACATCACAGGCATAAGCCGCCTGGCGCTGGTCATCTGATAGCCCATTCACAATCACGCCAACGCTCAGTCCCAGGAAGCCATAGACGCGCCCCATCCATTCTGCGTCGCGCTTGGCCAAATAGTCATTCACCGTCACCACATGCACGCCCTTGGCGGGCAGCGCATTCAGGTAAACCGGCAGGGTCGCCACCAGCGTCTTGCCTTCGCCGGTTTTCATCTCGGCGATTTTGCCTTCATGCAGCACCATGCCGCCGATCATCTGCACATCGAAGTGGCGCAAGCCCAGCACACGGCGCGACGCTTCCCGCACGGTCGCGAAGGCTTCCGGCAGCAGCGCATCCAAGGTTTCGCCCTTGGCCAGCCTTTCGCGCAAAAGCGCGGTCTGCCCCGCCAGCGCTTCGTCTGAAAGCGCCTGCAGGCGGGGTTCCAGCGCATTGATCGCGGGCACACGGGATTGATAGCGCTTCAAGGCGCGGTCGTTGGAGGTGCCGAAAATAGCGGCTGCAAGGCGGGCAAACATCTGGCGCGTCAATCTCCGGCGGGCTCACGCCCGTTCGTGGCGCCGGGGCGCCTTAAGCATGTTTCGGATTGGCCGCAGAGATAGGCTCCCCCGGGGGGCGGGTCAACGCTTGCGCCTTGTGGGGAAGGGGCGCTTCGGCCATGTTCCGGGCCGATCACCGATTTGGGACCAGCCCCTATGCGCCATTCGCGCGGCCCTGCCGCCATCGCCCCCCTTCGTGCCACTTTGGCGCTATTGCTGGGGGTCACCCTTACCCAGCCCGGCCTGGCCCAGCCCGCCCCGGCGGCCCCGCCGGCTGACCCCATAGTGGCCAAGGTGGATGGGGAGGAGATTCGCTTCTCAGACCTCGCCAATGCCGCCCAGGAATTGCCTGAAGAATTGCGCGGCGCGCCACCGCAAATGCTCTATCCCCTGCTGCTGGATCAGATGATCGCGGGCCGCGCCGTCGCCGCCGCTGCCCGCCGCGCGGGGCTGGATAAGGATGAGGCCGTCCGTGCCCGGGTCCGTCGCGCAGAAGAACAGGAATTGCAGCAGGCCTATATTTCCCGCGCACTGGCTGGACTCGTGACGGATGAACGCATCCGCGCGGCCTATGACGCCGAAATCCGCGCCCGCCCGGTGGAAGAAGAAGTGCGCGCCCGCCACATCCTGGTGCCGACAGAAACCGAGGCTCGGGAAGCCTTGGCCGAAATCCGCGCCGGGGCTGATTTCAACGCCGTGGCGCAGCGCCGTTCCGCCGGCCCTGGCGCGCGGGAAGGCGGTGACCTTGGGTTCTTCAAGCGCGGGGATATGGTGCCGGAATTCGCCGAAGCCGCCTTTGCGCTACAGGCTGGGCAGATAAGCGCCGCGCCGGTGCGCAGCCCCTTTGGCTGGCACATCATCCGTGTAGATGAACGCCGTTCCTCAGCGCCGCCACCCTTTGAGGAAGCACGTGAGACGCTGCGCCAACGCCTGTTCGAGGCTGAAATCAACACTGTTGTTGAGCGCGCCCGCAGCGCTGCGAAGATCGAGCGTTTCAACCTGGATGGTTCCACCCCGCGCGCGATTGATGCGGCGGAACCCCCAGCCCCAACCGCCCCGGCGGGCCGCCCCGCCGCCCCAAATCGTCGTTAATCTCGGAGGAAATCCCATGGCCGGACATGATATCCCCACCTCACCACTTGCCCTGACACTGCCGGAAATGCCGGCGGTGCCGGGGGTGCGCGTTGCCTCAGGCCGCGCGGCGATTCGCTACAAGGATCGCGATGACGTGACCGTGATGGCCTTCCCTGCCGGTACCTCGGTGGCCGGGGTTTTCACCCGCAATCGCTGCCCAGGCGCGCCGGTGGATTGGTGCCGCGCCGCGCTGCCCGGTGGCAAGGCGCGCGGCCTGGTGGTGACAGCGGGCAATTCCAATGTCTTTACCGGCCGTGCCGGTCGCCAAACCTGTGAGGAAACCGCCAAGGCCGCCGCCGCTATCCTGGGCTGCAAGCCCAAGGAGGTGTTTCTGGCCTCCACCGGCGTGATTGGCGAAAAACTGCCGACCGAAAAGCTGATCGCCGCCCTGCCGCGCATTTTTGATGCGGCGGCGGAGCGTGATTGGCAGGGTGCCGCCAAGGCCATTATGACCACCGATACCTTCGCGAAAGGCGCCATTCGCAAGGCGCGCATTGGGGATGCGGAAGTGACCATCGCCGGCATCGCCAAGGGCAGCGGCATGATCGCGCCTGATATGGCGACCATGCTGTCCTTCCTGGCGACGGATGCAAAAATTCCTGCCGCTGCCTTGCAGGCGCTGCTGAAGAAGGGCGTTGATCGTTCCTTCAATTGCGTGACGGTGGATTCCGATACCTCCACTTCTGATACCGTGATGGTTTTCGCGACCGGCACGGCGAAACATCCGCGCGTGCCGACGGAAGGCGGCGCGGTGCTGAAGGATTTCGCCCGCGCTTTGAATGAAGTGCTGATGGAATTGGCGCTGATGGTGGCGCGCGATGGTGAAGGCGCGCAGAAGCTGATCCAGATCAACGTGACGGGCGCCACCACAGCGCGTTCCGCGCATCGCATTGCCATGTCCATCGCCAATTCGCCTTTGGTGAAAACCGCGATTGCGGGTGAGGACGCGAATTGGGGCCGCATTGTCATGGCCGTCGGCAAGGCGGGCGAACCCGCAGATCGCGACAAGCTTTCGGTCAATGTCGGCGGCGTCTGGATGGCGCGCGATGGCGGCGTGGTGGATGGCTATGATGAAGCACCCGTCGTTAAGCACATGAAGGGGCGAGAGGTAGAAATCACCGTGGATATCGGCCTTGGCAAGGGCAAATCCACCGTTTGGACCTGCGATCTGACGCATGGCTATATTGACATCAATGGCAGTTACCGGAGCTGACGCGCCGCAGCGCTGCCATGGAAAATGATTTTGTACCGCTGGTAACGGAGCGCCTGAAGCTCCGTCCGTTGCAGGCTGACGATGCCGCCGCCCTGCATCGGCTGGTGAATGATTGGGAAGTGGCGAAAACCCTCGCACGCGTGCCCTTCCCCTATCCGCGCGATTTGGCGGATGAATGGATCGCGTCCACCCGCGCGCAATTCGCCGCCGGCACCGCCTGGCATTTGGCGGTAACGCGCATTGAGGATGGCGCGGAAGCACTGCTTGGCTGTGTTGGCCTGACGCTTGATCCGAAAAACCCGCGAGAGGCTGAGCTTGGCTATTGGATCGGTCGGCGCCATTGGGGCCAGGGGCTTGGGTCGGAAGCGGCGGGGCGCTTGACGCATTGGGCGCTTGCCAATCTGGATATTGATCGGCTGGTGGCTTCAGCGCTTGTGGATAATGAACGCTCGGCAGCGGTGCTGCGACGCATCGGCTTCAAGGAAAGCGGCGCGGGCAGCCAGGAGTTTATCTCACGCGGTGGGGCCATGCCGGTGCGGCTCTTTACCGCCACGCGGATGGATATCGCGGCTGAGGCGCCAATGCCGATGATGGCAGCGCCCACATCGGGAAAGCCGACGCTACTGGTGGCGGCAGTGGCCTTGATTGATCCGGAAAGCCGCGTGCTGCTGGCCCGTCGCCCGGAAGGCAAGCCGCTGGCGGGCTTGTGGGAGTTCCCGGGTGGCAAGGTGGTGCCGGGCGAAATCCCGGAAGAAGCGCTGATCCGTGAATTGCGCGAAGAATTGGGCATTGATGTCAGCGCCGCCTGCCTTGGCCCCTTCACCTTTGCGTCCCACACCTAGGAGAAATTCCATCTGCTGATGCCGCTTTATCTGTGCAGGCGTTGGCAGGGCCAGGTGACGGCGATGGAAGGCCAAGCACTCGCCTGGGTGCGCCCGGCACGGCTTGGCGATTACGCCATGCCGCCCGCCGATATCCCCCTGGTTGCCATGCTGCGCGATTTCCTTTGAGCTTACCTTGCATACCCAGGAGAGACCCATGCCGAACCCAACCGCCTGCCTACTGATCATCGGCAATGAGGTGCTTTCAGGCCGCACCCGGGATGCCAATCTGCAATTCCTGGCGACAAGGCTGGGGGAAATCGGCATTCCCATGAAGGAAGTGCGCGTGATCCCCGATGTGCCGGAAGTGATCATCACTACGGTGAACGAAGTCCGCGCGAAATTCGATCATGTCTTCACGACAGGCGGCATTGGCCCGACCCATGATGATATCACCAGTGAATGCATCGCGCGCGCCTTCGGCGTGCCGTGGGAACCGCAGCCGGAAGCCTGGCATGCGCTGGAATCCTATTACGCGCGCCAGAACCCGCCTGGTGATTTCAACGCCGCCCGGCAACGCATGGCAACCATGCCGCGCGGCGCGATCTTGATCGAGAATTCGGTTTCCATCGCGCCTGGCTATACGATCGGCAATGTGCATGTGATGGCAGGTGTGCCGCGCATTATGCAATCCATGTTCGAAGCCCTTGCGCCCCGGCTGCAAGGTGGCCCGCCCATCCTGTCGCGCAGCGTGCATGCGCATGGCGTGGTGGAAGGCGCCATCGCGGAAGGGCTTTCCGCCATTCAGCAAAGCTATGCTGATTTGGATCTTGGTTCCTACCCCTATTACCGCCAAGGCGGCGGGGGCGGCGTGGCCGTGGTGGCGAAGGGCACTGATCTGGCAGCGATTGAAGCCGCCGTGCAGGAAGTTTTCGCGCTGATGCAAAAATGCGGCGGCACGCCGGCGATGGGGGAGCCGGGGTAGGCAGGCGTCACATCGCCTCCGCCATCGCCCGCACCTCAGCGGCGCTCAGCCCCCTCTCCCGCAACGCCCGCAGGCTTTCCGCGCCATCGCGTTTTGCCAATCGCCGCCCTGTCGCATCACGCATCAGCGCATGATGCGCATAGCGCGGCGCGGGCCAGCCCAGCAGCGCTTGCAGCAGCCGATGCAAATCCGTGGCCGGCTTCAGATCAGCGCCACGTGTCACCAGCGTGACACCTTGCAGCGCATCATCATGGGTGACGCAGAGATGATAGGAAGCCGGCACATCCTTCCGCCCCAGCACAACATCGCCGAACACCTCTGGCCGGCATGTATGCCAGCCCTCATTTTCCTCATGCGCCTGCAATGGCCCGGGCACGGCCTCACAAGCGCGCGTCATGTGCAGGCGCAGCGCATAGGGCTGCCCGGCGGCGATGCGGTGTGCGGCTTCGGCTGCCGGCAAATCGCGGCAAATCCCCGGAGAAAGCGGCCCATCCGGGCCTTGCGGCGCGGCACCGGCGGCGGCCACTTCGCGCGCGATATCGGCGCGGGTGCAAAAACAGGGATAGGTGAGGCGGCGCGAACCCAACCCATCAAGCGCGGCGCGATACTCAGCGAAATGCGCGGATTGTCGGCGGGGGGCTTCATCCCAATCCAAACCTAGCCAGTGCAAATCTTCCAAAAGCGCCGCTTCATATTCCGGGCGGCAGCGCGTGGTATCAATATCCTCGACCCGCAGCAAAAAGCGCCCACCGGTCGCGCGCGCGCGGCGCCAGGCGAAAAGCGCAGCGCGGGCATGGCCCAGATGCAGGAATCCTGTCGGGCTTGGCGCGAAGCGCGTGATTTCAGGCGTTGCATCCATGGCTTCCGCCGGTTAGCGGGCAGTATACACCTCAGGCAAGGGGAGATTCCCAGATGGCAGCATTGGAAGGCCCGCAATATGGCCCCGCTTCGGGCGGCGAGCCTGATTCGCTCGTGCTGCTCCTGCATGGCGTGGGCGCGGATGGCTTTGACTTGATTGATCTGGCCCCGGTCTGGGCGGAAGCCCTGCCCCGCACCCTGTTCATCGCCCCTCATGCGCCCTTTCCTTTCCAGGGCGCCCCTTATGGCCGGCAATGGTTCGACATCATGGACCGCACCCCGGCGCGCATGGAGGCTGGGCTCCGCCACGCCGCCGGCATCCTTGGCGACTTCACCCATGCGAAGCTTGCGGAACTCGGCCTTGGCGGAGACCGCTTGGCGCTGATGGGCTTCAGCCAGGGGGCCATGGTGGCGCTTTTCGCTGGTCTGCGCGGTGCGGTCCCCGCCCCCGCCTGCATCCTGGCCTATTCAGGCGCGCTTTTGGGGCCAGAAAGCTTCGCCGCCGAAGTTACCGCCCGCCCGCCCGTGCTGTTGGTGCATGGCGAAGCAGATGAGGTGGTGCCCGCCATGGCCAGCCTCCAGGCCGCCCGGGCTTTGCAGGCCGAACGCGTCCCCCATGAACTGCTGCTGCGGCCTGATCTGGTCCATGGGCTGGATGATGCCGGGTTGGCCGCCGGCACTGCGCTTCTGGCGCGCAGCCTTGGCAACATGACAACAGGGTGAAACCTGCGCCCCGCGGCTTGCGGCGTGGCGCGGCGCATGTCATGAGTTTCGCGAATACGCGGCGGCGCCACTATATCTGGGGCCCTTCCGCCGGGCAGAGCCCCTGAATGATGTGGCGCCTCGCTGGAAGGAGCGAGGCTTGCCAGATGGCGGTCACTTCGCGGGGGCGAATGCCTATCCCGCGCTGGTTCTGAATGCGGATTTTCGTCCGCTTTCCTATTTTCCTCTGTCCATTTGGTCATGGCAGGACGCTATCAAGGCTGTCTTTCTGGACCGTGTTTCCGTGCTGAATGAGTATGATGTGGAAGTGCATTCGCCATCGGTGGCGCTGCGCTTGCCTAGCGTGATTGCGCTCAGGGAATTTATCCCCGCCGCGCGGCGCCCTGCCTTTACCCGCTTCAATGTGTTTTTGCGCGATCACTTCGCCTGCCAATATTGCGGTGGTTCCCACCCCACGCCGGACTTGACGTTCGATCATGTTATCCCCCGTTCACGCGGCGGGCGCACTTCCTGGGAGAATGTGGTCACCGCCTGCGGGCCATGCAATTTGCGCAAGGGCAGTCGCCTGCCGCGAGAATGTCAGATGATCCCACACCAGGCGCCGCGCCAGCCAACAAGCTGGGAATTGCAGGAAAATGGCCGGTCCTTCCCGCCGAATCATTTGCATGAAAGCTGGCGGGATTATTTGTACTGGGACAGCGAATTGGAGAATTGAGCATTTTCAAGCCAAGTGGAATCACTTGGCGGCTCGGAAAATGCGATCAAACAAAGCATTTTCAATGCCAAGTGGAACCACTTGGCGACTCGGAAAATGCGATCGAACAAAGGTTTTTGAGCGTCTCCCGTGAACGAAGGTGAACGGGAAATGCTCTACGTCGCTGTTTTCCGCTTTCTTTCACTTTCCGTCTTCAACTGCCCGCAGGCCGCCAAAATATCACGCCCGCGCGGGCGGCGAATGGGGCTGGCGTAACCGGCCGCATTCAGAATATCGGCGAAGCGATGAATGGCTTCCGATGTGCTGGTCTTATACGGGCTGCCGGGCCAGGGATTGAAGGGAATCAGGTTAACCTTCGCTGGCATGCCGCTGATCAACCGCACCAATTCCCGCGCCTCAGCCTCACTGTCATTCACGCCGCGCAGCATGACATATTCGAATGTGATGCGCCGCGCATTGGAAGCACCGGGATAGCGCCGGCAGGCGGCCAGTAGATCCGCGATTGGGTATTTGCGATTGAGCGGCACAATCTCATCACGCAATTCATCCGTGACCGCATGCAACGAAACCGCCAAACCCACGCCCAATTCCACCCCACACCGATCCATCATCGGCACAACACCAGATGTCGAAAGCGTGATACGCCGGCGCGAAAGCCCAATGCCTTCATGATCCATCACGATCTTCAGCGCCTTGGCGACATTCTCATAATTATAGAGCGGCTCGCCCATGCCCATGACGACAATATTGGAAAGATGGCGCGGCGTACCATCCTTGGGGCTTGGCCATTCGCCATAAGAATCGCGCGCCGCGATGAATTGGCCGACGATTTCCGCCGCACCCAGATTGCGCACCAAGGCCTGCGTGCCGGTGTGGCAGAAGCGGCAGGACAGCGTGCAGCCAACTTGCGTTGAAATGCAGACCGCGCCGCGATCCTCATCGGATGAGGGGATATAGACCGTTTCCACCTGCTGATGATCGCGAAAACGAAACAGCCATTTGCGCGTGCCATCCGCGCTATCCTGCTGGGTTGCCACTTCCGGGCGGCCCACCACGAAGCGTTCCGCAAGCTTCATCTGCATGGGCTTGGCGATGGTATTCATGCGGGCGAAGTCGGTCTCACCCTGATGATAAAGCCAATGCCAAAGCTGCTTGGCGCGAAAGGGCTTTTCGCCGAGTGCCAGCATTTCCGCGGCCAATTCTTCGCGCGAAAGGCCAACCAGATCGCGCCGGCCATCGGGCAGCGTCGCGGGGGGCGGGGCAAAGGCCGCAGCCTTCGCCAGAATCCGTGTGCGTTCCGCTTCGTTCAGGTCAAGGACAGCGCTATTCATTTCCGCGCCGGGCATTCACGCGACATCGCGTCATGGGCCGCAGAAAACCCGGCTAGGCTGAATTGGTCATTCGCCGTGCCGCGCCCGCCCGCGCCGGGGCCGCGTGATGATGCGCGATTGCCGCCGCGCATCGCCGCCACCACCGCCGCGCCATCGCGCGCAAAGGCGGAATTGCCGCCGGTGTAGAAGGGCAGGTTTGTCTGGCCGACGGAAAACGTCACCTCCGCATTGCGCGGATAGGCATAGCCGGCTGAAATCGCTACAGAATCACGCCCGCCGGGGCGATGCGTCACCGTCAGCACCACGCCCTGGCGCGCCGGTTCGGTCTTGCTGGCGCGGGTGAAGGCGTAGCAGATTTTCTGGCCGCTTTCTTGATAGGTCGCCGCCGTCCAGTCCCGGAAGGTGCCAAGCTGGCGCGGCCCGGGCTGCTGCTGGGCAGGCGTGCTCGGGCGCTGCTGCGCCAAAGCGGGCGAGGCAACCAAGGCCAAGCAAAGCGGCAAAAGGCGAATCAGGAAGCGCATGGCACCCTAGATACGCAGCCCAGCGGGGTGGGGCAACCACGGGCTGCCCCACACCGCTCTTTGGTGAGATCAGGCCGCCGGGGCGACTGAGAGCCCAAGCACCTTATGCTCCGCAATGAAGCGCGCCACCAGGCCAGATGCCTTCGCCTTTTCGACGAAATCCGCCAGGAAAGCGGTGGCGGCGGTATTGCGCTTGGCAGTGCCGATCGCCTGCTGCACGGCAGTGAATTGGCCATCCAGAAGCCGCGCGCCGGGCATTTTTTCAATATCCGAAAGCAGCTTGGGCCGCAGCCCCGCCAGCACTTCCAGCTTTTCAGCGGCGAATTGCTCAAACGCGGCATCAAGCGTCGCGGAGCGGATCAGCTTCGCTTGGTGGATATTGCGTTCCAGCCAAAGATCATAAGCAGCCCGCGCGGTCACCGCGATGCGATTGCCGGGGCGATCTACCTCCTCCATTTTTGTGATGGGGGAGCCGGGGGGGACCATGTAGGTCGCCTCAATTTCCGCATAAGCCGCGCTGAAGGCGATTTTTTCCGCGCGCTGCGGTTCAGCGCCAATGAGCCCGATATCCCAGACATTGCTATCCACCGCATCAGCCAGATCACCGGGCCGCGCGAAGGGTACGTAATGCACCGGCACGCCAAGCGTATCCGCAATGGCGCGCGCCATGCTGGGGGAAACCCCGGCGGGGTCGCCATTTTCCGCGCGGCTGGTGACCAGCAGGAAATTCCCCATATTGATGCCGGCGCGCAAAACGCCTGTCGGGGCGAGTTCCGCTTTGATTTGATCCATCATGATTTTTTCCCTTCTATAGTTTTGAAAATTCAGCCACGCGCCGCGGTGGCCGCACCAGCGCGGCGATTGATATGCCCGCCACCGCCGCAATCAAGCACTGAACCCGTCATGAAGCGCGCATCATCGGAACAGAGGAACATAACGCCTGCCGCAAAATCCGCCGGCGTGCCAAGCGCGCCCATCAGCGACCGCGCGCGGATTGCTTCCGCATAGCCACCCGGCATGGGATTGCCGGCGCTGCCCTCAGCAAAGCCTGGCCGCGCGCTATTCACCCGCACACC
>JBILPX010000048.1:0-14126 GCA_044373565.1 Roseomonas sp. | reverse complement strand
GCACCGACGCCGCCATCGAGACGCTGATTTTTGCCCCAGCCCCCGACCAGCGTGTCATTCCCGGCATCGCCATAGAGGTTCTGAAACTCGCCGATCCCGCCCAGCAGGCTATCGGCAAAGTCGCCGCCAAAGAGTTGCTGACGTTTGCCCGTGCCCGCGACCAGCGTGTCATTCCCGATATCGCCATAAAGGCTCTGATAGCCGCCGCTCCCGCCCTTCAGGCTATCGGCACCGCAGTTGCCATGGAGGATCTGATATTTGCCGCCGCCCCCGACCAGCGTGTCATTCCCGGCTAAGCCATAAAGACCTTGATTATCGCCGTTCCCGCCCTGCAGGAAATCGTCAACGTTAAATTGTTCGGGGAAAAAGGGGAACAGGCTGTTGGGCCCGCCGTCTCCCCACGTCCCATCGAACCGTATGTAAGAGCCATTTCTGCCAGACATGAGCGGACCTACTTTCAGAATATGAGAGGTTTGCGGGAGGGGAACGGCATCTGCGACGCAATCACAAAACAAAGAACTCAAGCCCAGCTGATAACCCGCACCTCAAGGCCATTTCCTGACCTGCCCTCGTACGGGTTTGTCCAAGTTTTATTTCCTGCACTTTTGACTCTTTATTTGGATGATTTGTCTCAATATTAATATGTGACATCTAGAGAGGCTAGTAAAACGCTAATTCTTGTCTGTCAAGGGAATTAAAATTAATTTTTTTTATGAATGAAGGATCATGTTGCCTTGGGCGATATCCTCAAGGCACAAAAACAACTCATGGTTGTTCTGTTCGGGCCTGCCGCAGCACTCCCGGTGATTTGTGGGCGGCACAGCCTCCTGCCAAAGCGCGTATGCGTCGAAGCCGGGCAGGGCATGGTTGTTCATCAGCTGCACAGCTTGGATGGGGAGGGCTTGGCCCAGGTGTCGCGGGAATGGCAGTCCATGGAGGGGGTGTCGCAGCGCCATCAAACCCGCTTCCCCACGGTCCGGCCATCGTAAACCGGGCGCGCTGATTCTTAGAGCATTTTCAAGCCAAGTGGCTTCACTTGGCGGCTCGGAAAATGCGACCAAACAAACATCTCATTTTCAAGCCAAGTGGCTTCACTTGGCGGCTCGGAAAATACAACATCGCTGCGCCGTCGTTGAGGCCATCCTCAGCTTGCGCGTCAGGCCTGTTAAACCAATGATGCACATGGAGCTTAGGCACAATTTCAACCGGCGGGCGGCATCTCTCCCCCGTTGGATCAAAGGCCCCTTAAGCCGACGCCGCCGGTGCCTCCGGCGCAGCGCTTGCCGTTTGCGCCGGGTGCTTGCCTTCCAGCACCAATCTCTGATGAGGATAGGGAATCTCAATCCCCAGCTCATCAAAGCGCCGCTTGATGCGCCGGTTCATCTCCCGCGCGACGGCCCATCGTTGGGATGGTTCTGTCTTCAGCCGCACGCGTATCACCACGCCGGAATCGCCAAGCTTATCCACGCCCATCACATCCAGATCGTCGCGGATCACTGGGCGCCAACGCGGATCCTGGCGCATCTCGGCAGCGATCTGACGCAGGGTCTCAGCCACGTGATCAGTATCCTCACCGTAATCAACATTCACATCAATCACGGCAAAGGCGAAATCACGCGTCTGGTTTGTGACACTGGTGACGGTACTGAAGGGGATGATGTGCAAGCTGCCATCCACAGCGCGCAGCTTGATGGAGCGGATGGAAAGATGTTCCACCACGCCGCTCAACCCGCCCAATTGCACCACATCACCAACCGCGACCGCATCTTCAAGCAGCAGGAAAATGCCGGTGATCACATCCTGCACCAGTCGCTGGCTACCAAAGCCGACCGCAATGCCGACCACACCTGCGCCGGCAATCAGCGGGGCGACATTCACGCCAATTTCCGTCAGCACTGATAGCACCACAAAAATCAAGATAACCGCCAAAAGCGCCGTGCGCAGCATGGGCAAAAGCGTCCGCACCCGCGCACTTTGCGCCGCCTTGGCATCGCGTGAGAGCCGTTCCAAATGGCGGTGGATGGCAGCGTTGATGCCTTCCCAGATCACCAGCGCCAAGGTGATGGTGAGCGTGATGGACACGATGGAAGAAATCAGCCGATTGCCAAGCTTGCCGTGGCCGAACCAGGCAAAGGCTTCCAAGTCCCAGCTTTCCAGAAGGAACAGCAGCGCGATCGCGCCAATGGCAAGGCTTGCGCTGCCTTTCAGCACCGGCAAATAGCGATTGGCACGCGCTTCCAGCCCCGTGTAGCGCGCGGCTAATTCAGGCGTGATGCGGAAGGCACGCTGGACCACGCGGCGCATGGCCATATCCGCCAATTTGGCAAGCGACAGGATCAGGATTGTGCTGAAGGAAACCTTGAGCAATCGCCAGAAGCCGCTGTGGATTTCCAGTGCCCAGACTCCCCAAGCCGCGATGAGCCAGGCAATCGCTACCAAATGCCAGACATCAGACGCGCGGTCCCGCAGTATCCGGAAAAAGCGGCGGGCGCGATCCGGTTCTTCCCCTTCCGTCAATTCTGGCGCGCGCAAGAAATCTGATACAGACTGCTTATTTTGCAGAATGATGATCACCAGGAACAGCGTGACCAACAGCAGGGCGATGCGCAGGATTGAATCATGGGCAGACCAAGGCAGCCCGAATTGCAACCCCGCTTGAGCCACCGCATAGCTTGCAACAAGCACTACAACGATACGTCTGAGCCAGATGGTGGCATAAACAGCCGTTTCATCCAGGACGGGCAGAATACGCAAATGGCTGGAAGCGGGCGAAAGCAGCATCCGCGCCGCCGCCATGACAACGCGTGAGGCGATATAGGCGTTATTGGCCGTCAGCATGACAAGCTGCGTGCTTGGTAAGGGCCGCACGGCGCTGATCAGCCCGTAGGAAACCAAGGCGAAGGCCGCAACCGGTACCACATCAAGGCACAACCGGCCCAGGACCAAGGGCAGGCGTTTCAGCCGCGCCCAGCCGGCATCATCCGGCGGCGCATGGGCATCCAGCCAGTCACGCGGGCGACGCAGCGCCTGCATCGCAGCCCATTCCGCCAGCAAGCCAAGGCCGAGTACTAGAAATAATTTCCAAGCTGCATCCAGCACGCGAGATTGCGTAATCGGGTCCCGCGCGAGGGATGTCAGCCAACCCAGCATTGCCGGCAAATCAGCAATGGCTTGCACTGTGGCAACAAGCTGATCGGAAAACCCCGCGAGGCGTTGCGACGCCCCCTGGAGCAATTGCGCGCCAAGGGTATTCGGCGCCAGCATTGCCGGTTCCGTGCTGACCGGGGCCGCGGGCGCGACACCTTCCGCTTCTGGTACGGCAGCGCGCAAAGCCCGGATCAATTCAGCGCGCTGCGCATCATCCTGCAGAACCTTGAGCAGCGCCTCAATTTCTGGCGACACTGCTGCCGGCGCGGGCACGGCGACGGCGGGCTGTTGCGCCAACGGATTGCCCGGTTCCGGCTGCGCGCGCGCTGGAGCCGCCAGCAGCAGAAGACCCAAAACCAGCGCAATGAATGGGCGAAAATCCACAAAAATGCTCATGCTGGGCTTGGGAGCGCATTGCCGGGCTCGGGTCAAGTCTTCTTCGCACCCCAATTGCCGGAGGGCGGCGGCGCCATTACACCGCCCAGATGTTTGCTTCACCCTCTGTCTGGACCGTGATGATCGCCCTTTTGGGGACGCATCTGGCGGGGATGGGCGTTTTCCTGACGGTGCCGGTGCTCGCACCCGCCATAGCGGCAGAACTCGGCATCGCCGCGTCTCTCGCCGGGGTGCATACCGCGCTGGTCTATCTGGGGGCCATGGTGTCGGGGCCTTTGGCGGGGGCCTTCATTCATCGCTTTGGCGGCATTCGGGTGCTGCAGGTGGGGATGCTGATCTCCGCCTTCGGCATTGCGATTGCCATGCTGGGGCATCCGGCGGCGCTTTTCGCCTCGGCCATTATTGCTGGGCTCGGCCACGGACCGGTGACGCCGGCAGGCAGCCATTTGCTCGCCGCGCGCACGCCAGCACGCCGCAGGGGGCTGATTTTCAGCCTGAAGCAATGCGGCGTGCCGGCGGGGGCCATGCTGATTGCCGCCGCAGTGCCGCCCATTGCGGTGGCCGCCGGCTGGCGCCAGGGCGTGTTTGCGGTGGTGGTTTTCCTGGCCGTTTCGGCGCTTTGCCTGCAACCTTTGCGCGCTGCGCTGGATGCTGAACGCGACCCCAAGACAGCGATCCGGGGCCTGGGGCAGGTTTGGGCGGCAGCGGCTTCCAGCCTTGGCTTGCTCCGCCAATTCCCTGTCTTGCGGCGCATGACCATCATGTCGGCGCTTTATGGCGTTTCCCAATTCTGCTTTTCGACCTTTTTCGTGGTGTTTCAGGTGGCAAGCCTTGGCGCATCCCTGACCGAGGCCGGATTGCGGCTGGCCTTTGCCCAGGCAGCGGGGGTGGCGGGGCGCGTGCTTTGGGGCGTGGTCGCGGACCGCACGGGTGCCGCGCCTGTTTTCACCGGGCTGGGTATTGGTGCGGCGGTCGCGGGGCTCGCGCTTTTGCTAGCCGGCCCAGGCTGGCCAGGTTCGGTCATTATCCTGGCCGGGATGCTGATGGGCGCCACCGCCATTGGCTGGAATGGCGTGTTTCTGGCCGAAATGGCGCGGCTGGCGCCTGCGGGACAGGTGGGCGGCACCACAGCGGCGGCGGGCTTTGTCTTCGGCCTTTCCATGCTTGTCGCTCCCCCCTTCTTTTCCCTGCTGGTGGACCTGACGGGCGGTTATGAGGCCGGCTTCGCGCTTTGCATCATCACCGCGCTGATCGGCGCGCTGCTCGCCTGGTCGGTGCGGGATGGGGCTGTCTCCCGCCCATGAAAGCCTGTAATATGACACTATGATCACATTCCTCACCATTCTGGTTGCGCTTGCCATGCTGGCCACCGTCGGCGTGCTTTTCGCCGGGATTCTGGGTATGGCGGGCGGCAAGGCGAACCCCAAAACCGCCAATTGGCTCATGCGCTGGCGCATCATCTTTCAGTTCATCGCGGTGGCGCTTTTCGCCATTCTGCTTTTGCTGCTTAAAAGCTGACTCCGCCTTGCCCGGCCCGGCACAGGGCTTTAATACGAATCTCGTCGGGCAAGGGGGCTAAAACCCTGCGCGCGGCATTCCGGCGCCTATCGGCCCCCCATTTCCTGAAGGCTATGGTTGCATCATGAAGCTTCTGGTCCCCGTCAAGCGGGTGGTGGATTACAACGTCAAGGTCCGCGTCAAGGCGGATGGCACGGGCGTTGAAACTGCCAATGTCAAAATGTCCATGAACCCCTTTGACGAAATCGCGGTGGAAGAAGCCGTGCGGCTCAAGGAAAAGGGCGTGGCCACCGAAATCATCGCGGTTTCTGCCGGCCCCGCCGTGGCGCAGGAACAGATTCGCACGGCGCTGGCCATGGGCGCTGATCGCGGCATCCTGGTCGAGCATGATGGCGTGCTGGAACCGCTCGCGGTCGCGAAAATCCTGAAGGCGATCATCGCCAAGGAAGCGCCGGATCTGGTGATCCTGGGCAAGCAGGCGATTGATGATGACATGAACGCCACCGGGCAAATGCTGGCCGCGCTGATGGGCTGGCCGCAAGGCACCTTCGCGTCCAAGGTTGAAATTGCCGATGGCACGCTGAACATCACGCGCGAAGTGGATGGTGGCCTGGAAAAGCTGGCGCTGAAGCTGCCCGCCATCATCACCACCGATCTGCGCCTGAATGAACCGCGCTATGCGTCGCTGCCCAACATCATGAAGGCGCGCAAGAAGCCGATTGAAATCATGAAGCCCGCTGATTTGGGCGTGGACCCCACACCGCGCCTGACCGTGCTGAAGGTGGAAGAACCACCCAAGCGCCAGGCCGGCAAGAAAGTGGGATCGGTTGCAGAACTTGTTGATAAACTGCGCAATGAAGCGAAGGTGATTTGACCATGGCTGTGCTTGTTCTTGCCGATCATCAGGACGGCGCGCTTTCTCAGCCAACCCGCAGCACGGTCGCGGCTGCCGCCAAGCTTGGCGATGTGCATGTGCTGATCGCGGGCGGCGCCACTGGCCCCGCTGCCGCTGCCGCTGCCAAGCTGCCATCAGTGGCGAAGGTGCTGACCGCCGAGGCTGAAATCTACGCCCATGGCCTGGCCGAGCCCATGGCCGCTTTGCTGGTGGCACTCGCCCCCGGCTATTCGCATTTGCTGGCGCCGGCTTCCGCCGGTGGCAAGAATGTGATGCCGCGCGCTGCCGCTTTGCTTGATGTGCAGATTCTCTCTGACATTTCAGATGTGGTGGATGCCGATACCTTTGTGCGCCCGATCTATGCCGGCAATGCGATGGCCACCGTGAAATCCGCCGATGCCAAGAAGGTGATCACGGTGCGCGCTGCTTCCTTCGATCCCGTGCCGGCCGAAGGTGGCTCGGCGCCGATTGAAGCCGCGGCGACCGCTGGTGATCCTGGGCTTTCGCGCTTCCTGGGGGCCGAGATTGTCAAAACAGAACGCCCCGAACTGACGGCCGCGCGCATTATCGTCTCCGGCGGGCGCGCCATGGGTTCGGCGGAGAATTTTGTCATTGTTGAACGCGTGGCCGATAAGCTGGGTGCGGCCATCGGTGCTTCCCGCGCGGCGGTGGATGCGGGCTATGCGCCGAATGACCATCAGGTTGGCCAGACCGGCAAAATTGTGGCGCCGGAGCTTTATGTCGCGGTTGGCATTTCTGGTGCCATCCAGCATCTGGCCGGCATGAAGGATAGCAAGGTGATCGTCGCCATCAACAAGGATGAAGAAGCGCCGATTTTCCAAGTGGCCGATTACGGGCTGGTGGCCGATCTGTTCAAGGCCATGCCGGAATTGGAAGCCGAACTCGACAAGAAGTGATTTGCCTGCTCGGGGCGCGCGGTTGATGCGCGGCCCCGAGAATTGCAGCAACAGGAGCATCCATCATGGCGGCAATCAATAAACTCGGCGTGATTGGCGCGGGGCTGATGGGCAATGGCATTGCCCATGTGGCGTCGCTTTCGGGCATTCCCGTGGTGCTGATGGATGTGCAGCAGCAGGCGCTCGACCGCGCGCTGGCGACCATGGCGAAGAACATGGACCGGCAGGTGAGCAAGGGCAGTGTCAGCAGCGCGGATCGCGATGCTGCCTTGGCGCGCATTGTGACGGCCACGGATAACAGCGCCTTCGCTGATTGCGACATGGTGATCGAAGCCGCGACGGAGAATGAGGAGATCAAAAAGAAGATCTTCGCAGCCCTTTGCCCGGTGCTGAAGCCGGATGCTTTTTTGGCGTCAAATACATCATCTATTCCCATCACGCGGCTGGCGGCGGCGACAGATCGGCCAGGCCGCTTTATCGGCATGCATTTCTTCAACCCCGTGCCGATGATGAAGCTGGTCGAGATCATTCGTGGCCTGGCCACGGAAGACGCCACCTATCAGGCGGTGGAAGCGCTCACGAAGCGTATGGGCAAGGCGCCGGTCATGGCGCAGGATTGGCCAGGTTTTGTCGTCAACCGAATCCTATGCCCCATGATCAATGAGGCGATTCAGGCGCTGATGGAAGGTGTTGGCGACGTGGCGGCGATTGATGCCGGCATGAAGCTTGGCGCCAATCACCCGATGGGGCCCTTGGAACTCGCGGATTTCGTGGGCCTGGATACGCTCTATTCCGTGATGAAGGTGCTGCATGAAGGCTTGGGCGATTCGAAATATCGGCCTTCGCCCTTGCTCGCGAAATATGTTGAAGCTGGCTGGTATGGGCGGAAATCCGGGCGCGGCTTCTACGATTACAGCACAACGCCGCCGACACCCACGCGCTGAGGGTTCAATCAGTCAAGCGGTGATGGCCGCTTGGCTGTGATGCCTGCATCAAACCGGCGTGCGCCATTCCGCATGGGCATTGGTGGTGCCGCGTACGACGCTTTCATACGCCGCCTGCAAGCGCATGGTAATTGCCCCCGGCTTGCCCTCACCAACCGGGAGACGATCCACACTCGCGATCGGCAGCAATTCCTGGCCGGTGCCGCAGAAGAACAACTCGTCCGCGATGTAAAGCTCGGTCCGGTCAATGATGCCTTGTTCCACGCTCAGCCCATGTTCGGCGGCGAGGTGGATCACGGTATCGCGCGTGACGCTTTCCAGGATGTCGTTTTCACGTGACGGCGTGATCAACTTGCCATCACGCACCATGAACAGGCAGGCGCCGGTGCCCTCACTTATCTTGCCGGCGCGGGTCATGAGCAGCGCATTGTCATAACCATCCGCCTTAGCCTGCAACATGGCAATGCGCCCGGCATGGTAGTTCGCCGTCGCCTTGATGCGCGGCGGCATGGTGGTGTCTGAAATACGCGTCCAGGAAGAGACATGCACGGCAAGCCCGCTGCTGCGCTTGGCATTGCGTTCGCGCGGCATGGCGCCGCAAGCCCAGCCGACGCTGCCGGTGGAAGCCATGGACCCCAGGCTTTCGATATGCACCTGGATGCGGATATAGGCATCATCATCCGGTTCATTGGCGCGCACCGCATCCAGCACGGCCTGGCGCATTTCATCGCGCGAAGGCGGATTATCGAAGCGCATGAATTTCATGCCTTGATCCAGCCGCACCAGATGTTCTTCCAGCCGGAAGACCGAAAGCTGCTTGGTGGCTGGGTTCATATAGGCGCGGATGCCTTCAAACACCGTGCCGCCATAAGCATGCCCAACTGAGAACGGATGCACACGCGCTTCATCAAAGGCAATTTTCTTGCCGTTCTGGATGATGTATTTTGCTGTCCAGGTCATTGGTTTCCTCATTTATCCTTGGAAGTTTTTGCTTGCGCTTCGTCAAAGCCGCCCTGGCCGGTCAGTGCCGCCCATGCCTTGTAGCGTTCTGAGGCTGCAACGCGCCCCGCCGCAATCATGCCGCGCCAAACACCACAGGCTTCCACAAAGCGCGGAATGGAACCGGGGAACATCGCGAGCGTTATAGCTTCCGCGATTTCATCTTCCGGCACGCGATCCGCATAGGCAGCTTCGATCTGCCATTCCAGCACACGCCAGCGCGCGCGGCAGACCTGCACGGCGCATTGCGCCAGATGCACAAGCCGGCGTGGCGCGGCGGGGGCGATGGCCGCCACCGCATCCAGATAGGCAGCGCGCGGATCAAAGGGCGCCAATTGCGCGCCCCAGCGATGCGCGGCGAAATCAAACGCCTCGGCGCCGATTGCCAAAGCAGCGGCAGAGAAAGCGGCACCTATCAGCGCATCATCGCCGCCGGCAGTGCGGAATTTGGCGATGTGATGCGTCGCCAAAGCCTCATCCGTTGCGGCCAGTACGGCGAGCCAGACGAATTCACGGTCATGATGCGACAGCACGCGATCATCCAAGGCCATGGCTGAATAGGCAGCGTCATAGCCTTCCAGAAGGCGGGGGAAAGCCAGCGCCAATAGCCCGTGATGCGGCAGCAAATAGCCGCGCTTGGCCTTGACCGCGGCGAGCCTGGCTTCCAGCGCTGCAGAGGTTTCAGCGCTCGCGTTTTCTTCTTGGTCATTCATCCTGGGGTCAGGCTATACCGCTTCCAAGCCCTTGTAATCCCCCGCCCGGGGCAGGAATATTCCGCCATGTCCAAGACAGAGCTACAAAACGCCCCCATCCTGCTGCGGGCAGATCGCCCTGGCGGCGTATGCGTGATCACGCTGAACCGGCCCGCCCAGCGCAATAGCCTCTCCCGCGCGCTATTGCAGGCGCTGGAGGAGATGCTGGCTGATATCGCCGCCGATAGCGCCTGCCGCGTGGTGGTGCTGGCCGCTGCCGGCACGGTGTTCTGCGCCGGGCATGATTTGCGCGAGATCACCGCGCATCGCGCCGATGCCGATGGCGGGCGCGACTTTTACGCCGATGCCATGGCGGCTTGCGCGCGGGTGATGCAGGGGATTGTGGGTCTGCCTCAGCCGGTGATTGCCGCGGTGCAAGGTGTGGCGACCGCCGCCGGCTGCCAATTGGTTGCAAGCTGCGATTTGGCCGTGGCGGCGGAAGATGCGCGTTTCTGTACGCCGGGCGTGGATATTGGGCTGTTCTGTTCCACGCCGGCAGTGGCTTTGGCGCGCGCGGTACCGCGCAAGGCCGCGATGGAAATGCTGCTGCTGGGTGAGATGGTGCCGGCAAATGAAGCGCAGCGCCTGGGCCTGGTGAACCGCCTGGCACCGCGAGAAGCGCTGATGGAAACAGCGCTGGGCTTGGCCGCACGTATCGCTGCCCATTCGGCGATTACGGTGCGCATGGGCAAACGCGGCTTCAATCGGCAAATCGAATTGCCTCTGGCGGAAGCATACCAGGAAGCAGCTTCGGTGATGACAGAAAATCTGATGGCGCGTGACGCGGCGGAAGGCATTGGCGCCTTCCTGGAAAAGCGCCATCCGCATTGGGAAGACAGGTGAAATTCATGGCTACCGGCAAATACGAAACCGCGCTGGATCGCAATGCGGCCAATCATCAACCGCTGACGCCGCTGTTGTTTCTGGAACGCGCCGCGCAGGTTTATCCGGATTATCCTGCCGTGGTGCATGGCGCGGTGAAGCGCGATTACGCCAGCCTGCGCAATCGTTGCGTACAGCTAGCCCATGCGCTTTCCAAGCGCGGCATTAGGCGTGGCGATACGGTCGCGGCCATTCTGCCCAATATCCCGGAAATGCTGGAATGCCATTACGGCGTGCCCATGGCGGGTGCCGTGCTGAACGCCATCAATACGCGCCTGGATGCGCCAACCATCGCCTATATCCTCGATCACGGTGAAGCCAAGGCCGTGATTGTGGACCGCGAATTCATGCCGGTGCTGCGCGCCGCACTCGCGGAATGCACGGCGAAGCCGATCATCATTGAAGTGCAGGATGCGCTGGCGCCGGAAGCGGTGCATGGCGAAAACCTGGGCGGGCAGGAATATGAAAGCTTTATCGCTGAAGGTAGAGCCGATTTTGCTTGGGAAATGCCGCGCGATGAATGGGATGCGATTACGCTGAATTACACTTCGGGCACCACGGGCAAACCCAAGGGAGTGGTCTATCACCATCGCGGCGCCTGCCTTTTGGCGACCGGCAATGTGCTTTCCGCCGGCATGGGCAAGCAACCAACCTATTTATGGACGCTGCCGATGTTTCATTGCAATGGCTGGTGCTTTCCCTGGACTATAACGGCACAGGCCGGCTTGCATGTGTGTCTGCGCGCCGTGCGCGGCCCCGATATGTGGCGGCTGATGGCGGAACATGGGGTCAACCATATGTGCGGTGCGCCGATTGTGATGGCGACTTTGCTCGCGACCCCGGAAGCCGAAAAACGCTCACTGATTTGGCGGGTGCAATTCGTGGTGGCTGGCGCGCCGCCGCCCGAAGCCGTGCTGGCCGCGATGACGGAAGCGGGCTTCGCTGTCTGCCATGTCTATGGCCTGACCGAGGTTTACGGCCCGGCGGTGGTAAATGAATGGCATGATGAATGGGATGAGAAAACCGCGCCAGAACAGGCCGCGCTCATGGCGCGCCAGGGTGTGCGCTATCTGGCGCTTGAAGGTCTTGATCTGATGGACCCTGAAACCATGCGCCCCGTGCCCGCTGATGGTGTCACGATGGGCGAGGTGATGATGCGCGGCAATGTTGTCATGAAGGGCTATTTGAAGGATGCCGCTGCCACGCAATCCGCCTTCGCCGGCGGGTGGTTTCATACCGGTGACCTCGCGGTGAAATATCCGGATGGGTATATTCAGCTCAAGGATCGGTCGAAGGACATTATCATCTCGGGCGGGGAGAATATCAGCAGCATTGAAGTGGAAGATGCGCTCTATAAGCACCCCTCTGTTGCTGTGGTCGCGGTGGTAGCAAAGCCCGATGAGAAATGGGGCGAAACACCCTGCGCCTTTGTAGAGTTGAAACCGGGGCTGAGCGCGACGCCTGAGGAACTCATCAATTTCGCGCGCCAGCATTTGGCTGCGTTCAAATTGCCGCGCCATGTTGTCTTCGCGGAACTGCCGAAAACCTCAACGGGCAAAATCCAAAAGCATGTGCTGCGCGCGCAAGCTCGGGCGCAGTAGGGAACAGCCAATCATGCAAGAATTTCGCGGGGTTTTCCCTTACCTGGTCTCTCCCATCGCGCCGGATGGCACGGTGCTGGAAGCAGAATTGCGCCGGCTGGTGGATCATCTGATCGCATCCGGCGTGCATGGGCTGACGCCCTTGGGCAGCACGGGTGAGTTTGCTTATCTGGATGCAGCGCAGCGGCGGCGCATTGTGGAAATTGTCGTCTCGCAAACCGCGGGCCGCGTGCCGGTGGTGGCGGGGGTTGCGGCAACCACGATTGTGGATGCCGAACGCCAGGCGCGCGATTACGCGGCGATGGGGGCGGATGGCATTCTGGCCATTCTGGAAGCCTATTTCCCGTTGAATGATGCGGCGGTGGTTTCCTATTTCACCGCCATCGCGGATGCCACCCAATTGCCAACGGTGCTTTACACCAATCCGAATTTTCAACGTTCTGATCTTTCCCTGCCGGCGATTGAAAAGCTTTCGCACCATCCGCGCATTTGCCTGATCAAAGATGCTTCCACCAATACCGGTCGCTTGCTGTCCATCCTGAACCGCACCGAAGGCCGCATCGGTGTTTTTGCGGCCTCCGCCCATATTCCGGCGGCGGTGATGATGATTGGCGGCAAGGGCTGGATGGCGGGGCCGGCTTGCGCCATTCCGCGCGAAAGTGTGCGGCTTTATGAGCTTTGCCGCGCCGGGCGCTGGGATGCGGCCATGGCGCTGCAACGTGCGCTGTGGCGCGTGAATGAATTATTCGCGGCGCATTCACTCGCTGCCTGCATCAAGGGTGCCTTGCAAATCCAAGGTTTTGCGGTGGGTGACCCGATCCTGCCGCAAGCGCCACTCTCGCCCGAAGGGCGCGTCGCAGTCGAAGCCGCGCTCAAGCTGGCGGCGGAAGCGCTCGCAGCATCGCCCGAAATCTGAGCGCGTGAGCATTCCGCAAAAGCGCCTGCCCTTCATCCTGGGAGCAATGGCGGCCATTGGGCCGTTTTCGATTGATATGTATCTGCCGGCTTTGCCGATGCTGGGCCAATCGCTCGGCGCCACGGCGGGTGCGGCGCAGGCAAGCCTTGCGGTATTTTTTCTTGGCATGGCGCTGGGGCAAATTCTCTATGGGCCGCTGGCGGATCGTTATGGAAGGCGCTTGCCCTTATTCATTGGGCTTGGCGTTTACACCCTGGCGTCGCTGATTTGTGCGCTGGCGCCCAATATCGAAAGCCTGATTGCTGCAAGGCTGATGCAGGCGCTTGGTGGTTGCACGGGCATGGTGATCTCTCGCGCTGTGGTGCGTGATGTAGCGGATGAACGCGGCGCAATTCGCCTTATGGCGAAGCTAATGCTGGTGATGGGTGTAGCGCCGATCATCGCGCCCATCATCGGCGGCGCGCTGTTGGGCGTGATTGGCTGGCGCGGGATATTCCTGTGTCTTGCCGCTTACGGTGCCTTTTTGCTGTTGGTAATTGCACTTTTCCTGCCGGAAACCTTGGCTCCCGAACGCCGCCGGCGCGATGGCCTGCACCAAGTTCTTGGCGTTTGGCGGCGCTTGCTGGGTGATGGCTATTTCATGGGCCATGCGCTTGCAGGCGGCCTCGTGATCGGCGGGATGTTCGCCTATATCGCTGGATCGCCCTTTGTGTTCATGGAATTGCATGGCGTGCGGGCCGAGGATTATGGCTTCTATTTCGGTGCCAATGCCATTGGCATCATGCTGGTTGGGCAAATCACCGTGCGCTTGGTGGATCGGGTGGCGCCGGCGCGGATGCTGACCATGTCGCTTGCCATCAGCGCCATAGCTGGGCTTGCGTTGCTGTTGGTGACCGCCACGGGCTTTGGCGGTTTTGCTGCGATTATCGTTGCGCTTTTCGTTTATGTTTCCATGATCGGCGCGGTCATGCCGTTGACCGCCGCACGCGCCATGGCGCCGCATGGTGCGATTGCGGGCAATGCCTCGGCGCTCATGGGCACGCTGCAATTCGGTGCGGGCGCGTTGGCTGGTGTGGCACTGGGCGCGCTGCAAAATGACACGGCTTTGCCCATGGCATTGATCGTGGCGCTTTGCGGCGCAGGTGGTTGGGTGGTGCGG
>JBILPX010000047.1:0-14164 GCA_044373565.1 Roseomonas sp. | reverse complement strand
CGTTTTTGAGGATGATGAGCTTACGGATGATTGCGATGGTCGCCTGTTCTAGTGCCTTTCCATTGGGGCGTGATCTTTGCTACTGCCTAATTTCATGATGTCAGCCGAACCCGTCCTCCGCTTGAAGGTGCAGGTGTCGTTCCTGCGTATGGACGCGCCGCCTGCCAACCCCGCCCCGGCTTTGCCCGGCGATGTTCGGGTGGAAAGGGTGCTGCATTGCTCCGTGCCCTTCTATCGCTACCTTTATGATACAGTTGGGGCGCCCTGGCTTTGGTGGATGCGGCGCATTGCGTCCGATGCGGAACTGGCAGGTTTGCTCGGTCATCCCTCGGTCAGCGTGCATGTCCTGTTGCGGGATGGCGAACCGGCTGGGTTTTATGAACTGGACCATCGCAGTGGCCAGACGGTGAACCTTTCTTATTTCGGGCTGATGCCCTGGGCGATTGGCACTGGGCTGGGTGCTGCTTTTCTGCGCCATGCGGTGGATGCTGCCTGGAATATCGGCCTGCCGGCCATCACGGTGAATACCTGCAATGCGGATCACCCACGCGCACTGCCGGGCTATGCGGCGGCAGGCTTTAGGAAGCTCCGCGTGATTGAGGAAGTCTGGCCTGTGCCACTTTCCCTTGGCATGCGCATCCCGGCGCATCTGCCGCGCGTCTGATTGCATCGCGCTTATTCCCAAGCGCATCGGTTCCGCCTTTAATGGGGGCGGAGAAAGAAACACCATGAAAACCGCCTCACGCCGGGTGCTGCTCGGTTCCGCGCTTGCCCTGCCATTCATCACGCGCGCCATGGCGCAGCCTGCCTGGCCGGATCGCCCGGTGCGGATCATCATCCCCTTTGGCGCGGGCGGGCCGATTGATCTGGTGGGCCGCTTGCTGGCTGAGCATTTGAAGGAAAGGCTGGGCCAGCCCTTCATCATCGAAAACCGCCCGGGTGCCGGCGGCAGCATTGGCATTCATACCGTGGTGCAATCGCCGCCCGATGGAACGGCCTTTGTGCTGACCAGTGCTTCATTGGCCTCGGTCCCGGCGCTGTACCCCAATCGGGGGCTTGACCCGCGCACCGCCTTGGCGCCGGTCAGCCTGGTTGCGGATATCCCAACCGCCATGGTGGTCCGCGCGGCATCCCCCTATCAGAGCGTGCAGGATGTAGTGAACGCGGCACGGGCTGACCCGGGGCGGCTGACCTATGGCAGCGGGGGTGTTGGGTCTTCCAATCATCTTTCGGGGGCGCTTTTCTCACTGGCCGCCAATCTGGATTTGACCCATGTGTCGTATCGCGGTGCGGCACCAGCTATGACGGCGCTTTACGCCGGCGAAATAGACATGGTTTTCGCAAGCACGGTGGAAACCCTGCCGCATGTGCAGGGCGGGCGCGCGCGGTTACTGGGCGTGGCGGGGCCGCGGCGCTTGCGGGCATTGCCCGATACGCCCGCCATCAATGAAACCGTACCCGGCTATGTCGCGCTTAATTGGTATGCCATCGCCGCCCCGCGCGCGACCCCGCCCGCCATTATCGCCCGCATGGCGGAAACCTTGGGCAGCATCCGAGACCTACCCGATGTGCGCGCGCGCTTCGCTGCCGCCGGCACCACGCCACTGCTGACCGGCCCGGCGGAATTGGCGGCGTTGTTGGAGAGTGATGTACCGCAATGGCAGCGCGTGGTGGCGGCCACGGGGATCAAGGTGGAATAGGCGTTTGGAATTCTGTGCCTGCTTCGAATGCGTTCACTGTCAGGAGAATCTCGTATACCAAACTTAATGATCTATCACATCATGCTGCCAAACCAAATAAGGCCAAGATGGCCGCCTGGTCCGTGGCACCTACCAGAATGACATCATCACCGGCGCCACCTTGTATCAAGTCGCCACCGCCATCGGCAACGAGCATGTCATTGCCTGCGCCGCCCACCAGTGTATCGGCCCCGGCATTTTCTGAAAGCGCAGTAAGGGCGCCACCATGCAGTGTATCGTTCCCATCGCCTCCCTCGATCCGGTCGTCTCCTTCCCAGCCCTCGATTCGGTCACTACCTCCGCCGCCCACGATTTGGTTACCGGACGCATTTCCGTACAAGGAATCTGAATACCCCGACCCAATCAAGTTTTCGATGACGGTTCCGAAGTTAACGGTGATCTGCCCGGCGGAGGTGATGGTAAATGCTTGGGTTGTTCCTACATAACCCCAGTAACCTGGGGTCAGGTAAATGGTGGCGCCCTGCCCAAGACCACTTGCGTTGATGGAGTCAATTCCGGCGCCGTCCCAGATGAAATTGGTCGCCGCCGAGGATACGGCATAGGTATCGTTGGTGGAACGTGCAGTGGCGCTCACTCCATAAAGGTATTGCAGCGCCGCGATATCCAGGGGACTGTAGCGCAGATAATATTGCTCCGGATGATCATTGTAACTCATTACTGACCACGCCGTATCATCCTCGGCCCCCTGAAGGTATGGCGGGTCTGCGATGCCGCCATATGCATCTGGTTCATCAAAAGGATGTCTCAATCCAAGGGCGTGGCCCATCTCATGGATAAGGATATAGGCGCCATACGTTCCATCGCTCAATGTGGCGTTGTAGTTTTCATTGTTCAGGAAAACATCGCTACCATAAAAGGAAGTTGAGGGATAAAAGGCATATCCGCCAGACCCATATTGGGTATTGCTGGCGAAAGAAAAAACATTTGGTGCCGCGGCATTGGTGGTCTGCACAAACCGGACGTCAATGATACTCTCGATATATCTCAATGTTTCTTGAGTGCGTGCGATCTGCACGCTTGAGAATGCCGTGAAACCATTGGTGTAGGTATAACTGAGATAACTGGGGGCAGTTGTTGGAAAGGCATATCCGAATGTTCTTGAAGGGCCTAACAGGATGGCGGGAGGATAACCCTCCTCGTAATCAGGCAAAAGCGCGTCAATCCAATAAGGCAAGCGGACCGCGCCGTTCGTATAGATGATATTCTCAATCGAGGAGGGCAGCGCGACAAAGCTTGTGGAAACATAAGCGGTATCATTGCCCCCAGAATCGAAGATGCTATCGAAAAGATTATCGATATAATATACGTCGTTGCCATTGCCGCCCTGAAGAGTATCACTGCCAGCGCCGCCATCAAAGGTATCATTACCCCCAGAACCGGAGAGCTTATCATGGCCTTCACCCCCCAGAAGGCGGTCATCGCTGCCGTCTTGGCCATTCAGGGAATCATCCCCTTCACCGCCGTCTAATGTTGAGGTTCCTCCAAAAACATAAGATACCAGATAGTCGTTGCCTGATTGGCCAAGCAATAGGTTGTTCCCTTGGCCGCTGAAAAGGGTATCATCGCCTACGCTGCCATCAAGCGTATCGTTGCCTGTGTCACCATAAATTGCATCATTGCCGGCCCCACCGGAAAGGCTGTCATCGCCGCCAGAGCCATAGACTTGGTCAGCGCCGGATGTGCCAGCCAGGGTATCGGCACCAAATGATCCATAAATGCCTGACATTGCGACTCAATTCTACTGTTGTTGAAATATTCAGTAAATCTTCTCAAAATGTCAACTTAATTCAGTTGCGCGCTGGAGTGCCCGCTATCACTGTGTGTGAGACCAATTTGGCTCATCGGGGCGTGGCATATTTCATACATTACGTAAAAAGAGCGAGTGTGATGTTCAGGCGCAATCCGAGTGACCCGTTTCAAATTGGTTCACCGGACACGCCCTGCGCGTAGGGTTGGTCACATACCCCGAACCAGCACGTGGCGCCTCTCGCGCTTGATAATGCCCCGGACACCGGTCTACCCTTCACCCGAGAAGAAGAAACCGCCGCGCCCCTTGCGCGGTTGGGGGAGGATCAGCGCATGAGCCATTCCGCCTTCAAAGCCGCGCGGGATTTCCTGTTGGCGCAACGCGGCGATTACGCCACGGCTTATCGCGATTTCCGCTGGCCGGAACCGGATCACTTTAACTGGGCGCTGGATTGGTTTGACGCGGAATTGGCCGCGGGCGCGCATGGTGCCCGCCCCGCACTTCGCATCGTCGGTGATGGCGCAGCGGAGCGCAGCTTTGCCGAGCTTTCGGCGGCGTCTAACCGCGTCGCCAATGGCTTGCGCGCGCTGGGCGTGAAGCGCGGGGATCGCATCCTACTCATGCTCGGCAATGTTGTGCCGTTGTGGGAGGTGATGCTGGCGGCGATGAAACTCGGCGCCGTGGTGATCCCTGCCACCACGCTACTCGCCGGCGATGATTTGAAGGACCGCTTCACCCGAGGCCGCGCGCGTTTCGTGGTCGCCAATGCCGCCGATGCGCCGAAATTCGCGGGGCTGGAAGCGGGCGTCACGTACATCGCGATTGGTGCGGCACCGGCGGGTTGGATTGCCTATGAAAGCCTGCATCAGGGCGCGGCCAGCTTCACCCCGGATGGGCCGACCAAGGCCCGCGATCCGATGCTGCTCTATTTCACGTCAGGCACCACGGCCAAGCCGAAGTTGGTGCTGCATAGCCATCAATCCTATCCGGTGGGGCATCTTTCCACCATGTTCGCGCTCGGTTTGCAGCCGGGCGATCTGCATTTGAACATTTCCTCGCCTGGCTGGGCGAAACATGCTTGGTCCTGCCTTTTCGCGCCCTGGAATGCGGGCGCGGCGGTGTTCATCGCCAATCAACCGCGCTTCAATGCGCGTGGCATGCTGGAAGCGATTGCCGCCAGTGGGGTGACGACGCTCTGCGCCCCGCCCACCGTCTGGCGCATGTTTGTCCAGGAAGACATGAAGGCGATCCGCACATCCTTGCGCGAAGCGGCTGGTGCCGGCGAACCGCTGAACCCCGAAATCATCGAACAGGTGCGCGATGCCTGGGGCCTCACCATCCGCGACTTCTTCGGCCAGACGGAAACCACGGCGCAGATCGGCAATCCGCCGGGGATGGCGTTGAAGGAAGGCTCCATGGGCAAGCCCTTGCCGGGCTACCGGATTGTTTTGCTCGACCCCGATGACAAGCCGGCGGAGGAAGGGGAGGTCTGCATCGCCCTCAACCCCGCGCCGACCGGGTTGATGATGGGCTATCAGGCCGATGATGGCGCTATCCTGCCGGCGGGCGAGGCTTTCTATCGCACCGGCGATGTCGCCAATCGAGATGCAGATGGCTACTTGACCTATGTCGGGCGGGCGGATGATGTCTTCAAAGCCTCCGACTACCGGATTTCGCCTTTTGAACTCGAAAGCGTGCTGATCGAGCATGAGGCAGTGTCGGAAGCCGCCGTGGTGCCCGCGCCGGATGCCATGCGCATGGCGGTGCCCAAGGCCTTTATTGCGCTAGCCCCGGGCGCCGAGGCGACCCCGGCCACCATGCTGTCCATCTTCCAGCATCTGCGCGGGCGGCTTTCCCCCTTCAAGCGCGTGCGGCGCCTGGAAGTGCATGAACTGCCGAAAACCATTTCCGGCAAGATCAGGCGCGTGGAACTCCGCCAGCTTGAGGAAAAGCGCTTCGCCGCCGGCACCAGACCGGATGGCGAGTATCGGGAGGAGGATTTCCCCGAACTGCGCCAAAGCTAGACAACTCCCCGCTTGCCCCCGCGCGCCAGCGGGTGTTTGTATGGCTCTGGATTCCGGAGAAGCCCCGATGAATGAGATCAATGTCCCGCGCCCGAATAATCTGGACGCGTTCTGGATGCCCTATTCCGACAATAAGTATTTCAAGGACCGCCCGCGCATGCTCGCCCGAGCTGAGGGCATGCATTACTACACGCCGGAGGGCCGGGAGATTCTGGACGGTACCTCTGGCCTTTGGTGCTGCAATGCCGGGCATGGCCGGCGAGAGATTGTGGAGGCCATCCAAAAGCAGGCCGCGATCATGGATTTCGCGCCCGCCTTCCAGCTTGGCCACCCCATTGCCTTTGAAGCCGCTTCGCGCGTGGCGGATATGACACCCGATGGGCTGGACCGCGTTTTCTTCACCAATTCAGGCAGTGAAGCCGCCGATACGGCGCTGAAAATCGCGCTGGCCTATCACAAGGCGCGGGGCGAAAGCTCCCGCGTGCGGTTGATTGGGCGCGAACGCGGCTATCATGGCGTGGGCTTTGGCGGCATGTCGGTGGGTGGCATTGGCACCAATCGCAAGCAATTCGGTGCGCTGCTGCCTTATGTGGACCATCTGCCGCATACGCATCTGCCCGCCCAGAACAGCTATTGCCGGGGCGAACCGCCGCATGGGGCGGAATTGGCTGATGTGCTGGAAAACCTGGTGGCTCTGCATGGCGCGGAGACGATTGCCGCTGTCATGGTCGAACCCGTGGCCGGGTCAACCGGCGTGCTGGTGCCGCCTGTGGGCTACCTGAAGCGGCTGCGCGATATCTGCACCAAGCACGGCATTCTGCTGATTTATGATGAGGTGATCACCGGCTTTGGCCGCCTCGGCGCCAATTTTGGCGCCGAACGCCTGGGTGTGGTGCCCGATATCATGACCATGGCCAAGGGGCTGACGAATGCCGCCGTGCCCATGGGGGCGGTTGCCGTGAAGAACGAGATCTATGATGCCATCGTGACAGGTATCTCGGCTGGGATCGAATTCTTCCACGGCTATACCTATTCTGGTCATCCTTTGGCGGCGGCGGCGGCGATTGCCACGCTGGAATTGCACCGCGCAGAGGATTTGCCGGGCCGCGCCCGCGCGCTGGAGCCCTATTGGCAGGATGCGATGCATTCGCTGAAAGGTTTGCCGAACGTGATTGATATCCGCGATATCGGGCTTATTGGCGCGGTGGAATTGGCGCCGCGCCCGGGCAAGCCCACGCAACGCGCGCTGGATGTCTTCCGCCGCTGCTTTGATGATGGCGTGCTGATCCGCGTGACCGCTGATATCATCGCCATGTCGCCGCCGCTGATTTGCGAAAAATCGCATGTGGATAGGCTGATCAACACGCTTTCTGATGCCATCATGGCGGAGGCGGCCTAAGTCTCTCACCGGGCGGCGGGGTGACCTCCGCCCGGCTTCGCCCCATATAGGCATTCAAACCTTGCTGATGGAGAAACCCACGTGAGCGACACCGCCCGCGCCCCCGTGCCTGTAACCGTGCTGACCGGCTATCTTGGTGCCGGCAAAACCACGCTGCTGAACCGCATCCTCACTGAAAATCACGGCCAGAAATTCGCCGTGATCATCAATGAATTCGGTGAGCTTGGCGTGGATAACGACTTGGTCGTGGATGCCGATGAAGAAGTGTTTGAGATGAATAATGGCTGCATCTGCTGCACAGTGCGCGGGGATTTGATCCGCATACTGGCCGGCCTGATGAAGCGGCGCGACAAGTTTGATGGTATCATCGTGGAAACCACGGGCCTCGCAGACCCCGCCCCGGTGGCGCAGACCTTTTTTGTTGATGAGGATGTAAAGCGCGCCACGAAGCTGGATGCGATTGTGACCGTTGTGGATGCCAAGCATTTGCCCGCGCGGTTGGCAGATTCCACTGAAGCGCAGGAACAGATCGCCTTTGCCGATATCATTGTGCTGAACAAGATGGATCTGGTGAGTGAAGCCGAAGCGGTCGAGGTGGAAAAGCGCATCCGCGCCATCAACCCCTATGCTGAGATTCGCCGCGCCACGAAATCCGATGTGCCGATCAGCGCCGTGATCGGGCGTGATGCCTTCAACCTGGAACGCATTCTGGAACGTGAACCGGAATTCCTCTCGGGCGAAGATGATCACGAACATGATTCAGAAGTGAACAGCGTTTCCTTCGAAGTGGATCGCCCGATTGACCCTGAGCGTTTCAACGCCTGGATCACGCAGGTGCTGTCCAGCAAGGGGCAGGATTTGCTGCGCACCAAAGGCATTCTGGCTTATGAGGGCGATGATCGCCGCTTCGCCTTTCAGGCGGTGCATATGATTGCCGATGGCGATTTCATTGGCCCCTGGAAGGAAGGCGATCCGCGGCGCTCAAAACTGGTTTTCATCGGGCGCGATTTGAATCGCCCCTGGCTGCGCCGCGGTTTTGAAGCCTGCCAGGCCGGTGAGGATGAGGCGAAGATCAATGCCGAAATCGCGCGTTGGAGCCCACCCGAAGCATGAGCGGCGCGGATTATCTGCTGGATAGCCGGGGCGTTTCGCAAAGCCTCGGCGCCTGGGTTGCGGGCATTGCCTTTGGCCATGAAGGCCGGACATGCAGCTTCGGCACCAGCGATGGCGTGCTGCATCAGGCGGTGCTTGCCAAGGTCAACGATGCTTGGGCGCGGCATGAAGCGCATCAGGGCGCGGTGCTGGCGCTGTGTGCCGATAGTAAGGATGGCGTGATTTCCGGCGGCGATGATGGCCGGCTGATGCGCCTTGGCGCAGATGGCACCCTTACCGAATTGGCGCGTTACGGCACCCGTTGGGTTGAACATGTCGCGGCCCACGAAAGCGGCCTGCGCGCCGCGGTGGTCGGCAAGGCCGTGCATTTGCTGGATGGCACGGGGGCTGCGCTGAAATCACTCGCGCATCCAACATCGGTCACCGGCATTGCCTTGGACGCCAAGGGCAAACGCATCGCGGCCAGCCATTACAATGGCGCCTCGCTCTGGTTTGTGACGGCGAAGGATGACAAGCCGCGATCGCTCGAATGGAAGGGCAGCCATACCGGTATTGGTTTCAGCCCGGATGGAACGCATGTGGTCACCTCCATGCAGGAAAACAACTTGCATGGCTGGCGGTTGGCCGATGGGCAGCATATGCGCATGGCGGGGTATCCTTCGAAGACCAAGTCGCTGTCCTTCACGGCCAAGGGGCGCTGGCTTGCGACCTCGGGCGCTGATTGCGTGGTGCTGTGGCCGTTTTTCGGCGGCGGGCCCATGGGCAAGGCGCCGACAGAACTCGCGGGGGGCGATCAGGCGCTGTGCTCGGCCGTTGCCTGCCATCCGCAGCAGGAAGTGGTGGCCGCTGGCTTCAATGACGGGCTGGTAGTGATTGCCGAGATCGCGAGCGGGCGCATTGTGCCCGTGGCCGCCCCCGGGCGCGGCGCGGTCTCAGTGCTTGCCTGGAGCGATACCGGCACGCACCTGGCCTTTGGCACGGAAGAAGGTTTTGCGGGGTTGGTTGACCTTTCACGGCGCTGAAAACCGCCCTTCATTGACACGCATTTGCAACCTAATCGGGGCTGGCAAAGCCCCGCGACACTGTGCTTGAGTGCGCTCATTCAGGCAGGAGAAGCGCCATGGCCGCACGCGATGATGAGAATGAGGAATTCGAACTGGGCATCAGCCTGGAATCGGTGGCCGCCATTGTGGATGCGGCGCGTGCTGTCCAGGAAGGCGAAGAAAGCGGCGCAATTTCCCGCGCGGATGAGGATGAAGAAGGCCTCGACGCCGAAGATGATGAAAACATGGATGAGGATGCTTTGCGCGCCTTCATCAGTGAATTGAATGAGGATGAACAGGCGGCGCTCATCGCCCTCGCTTGGATTGGCCGCGGCGATTATGAGGCGGATGATTGGGAAGAAGCACGCAGCCTGGCGCGGGAACGCAATATACGCGACCCGGCGACCTATCTGCTTGGTATCGAAATGCTCGGCGATATGCTGGAAGAAGGGCTGGAAGCGCTTGGCCTGTCGCTTGATGATTTGGAAGGGTGAGCGGTGTTGAGCGGTAAGCGGTAAGCCTACCGCCGCCCTCCCCCAAAAAGACCGCCAAGACCACGCAGCACATCCTGCACGGGCGCTGGCATGCTTGGTATGGCCGGACTTGTTCCGCCCGGTGCAGCCTCGGGCGCCGCGCGGTGCGTTGGTGCGGCACCCTCCGCGCCAAAACGCGCCAGGCGCAGCGGCTCGGCGCAATCCGCTGCCGCGTTTCGGTCGCTGCCGCCCAGCAGATTGCCGATCGGGTCTGTGGCAATCCGCCCGGTCAAGGTATCGGTCAGCAGCCCCGTCGCGTTCTGGCCAAGTGCCGCACCTGGTGCCGCGCCAATGCGCGGCGCCGCCAGCGTTCCGCCAAGATTGAACGGTGCCCGCACGGCAAGGCCAAAGACGCGCAGATTGGAATTGACCCGCCCGCCCAGGCTTTCATCGCGCAGATTGATGCTGACCTGACCATTAAGCTGGCCAATGGCACTATCCATGAAAAACGCACTGCTTTGTGCCACACCTTGCTGCGCGCCAAAGGCAAAGGCCAGGCAGCGGAGGTCTACCGCACCAAGCCGTTGCGAATTGGGCGATAGCAGCGCGAGCATGGCGCCAAGCGCATCCATGGCGGTGCCCTGTTCCAGCCGGCCATTCACCAAAGCGATGCCGAATGTTCCATCCAGGCTGGCGGCAATGGCGCGGGTGGTGGCGCCGGCGGCGCGCAGATCAGTGGCAATCTCGGCATGGCCGCGCAGGCCAAGCCCATCCAGCGCGCCACTCAGCGCCGCAAGCTCAAGCCCTGCGCCTTCTGAACGCAGCCTCAGGCTATACTGGGCTGGGTTGGCGGTAGCATTCACATTGATCTGCCCCGCAAGCCGCCCGGCTGGGATGGTCAAGTTGAAGGGCGCAAGTGCCAGCGCGCCATTGCTGAGGCGGAGATTGGTCTGCACCGCCGCCTGACGCATATAGCGAGAGGTGACGCCGCTGAAGGCAAGCCGCAGCTCAGCATCCAGTGCCATGAGCGACGCGACGGGGACAGCGATATCCGGAATAACCCGGCCATCACCTGATGGGGCCGCCGGGGCAGAAGGCGCAGCCGGGGCTGCGCTTGCCGTGGGGGGCGGTGTCAGGGCATCCAGATCAAGCCGTGAGACATCAATCCGCCCGGTCAGATTGGGCCGCCCCGCCAAGCCAAGATTAAGCACGGCGCTGGCCGAAAGCGCTGGGCTGGTGAGTTGGAAGCGCGGCAGGCTGATATTCTGCGCATCGCGCCATTCAAGCCGCGCCGCCCCTCGCAGCCCTGGGGGAAGGCCAGCAAAGCCGGAAAGCCTTGCCGCATCTGGCACATCTACGGTCAGGTCAAATTGTCCGCCGGCCAATTCCAGTGGGCGCGCCACGCTACCCTTAAGCGCCAGGCTGGCATCGCCTGAAGCAAGCCGGGCGTCAATCGGCAATGGCCCGGTGAAGCCATAGAGCAGCTTGCCAATTTCGCCCAAATTCGCCTCAAGCCGCGCGGTATTGCCGGCGCGGGTCAGCGCGCCCGTCAGCCGCGCCTCGCCTTCCGGCGGCGCGATCAATTCCAGCGCTTCAAGCCGGAGGCCCGGCAGCAGCCAGCCAAGATCACCCGCGCCGGCCTTGAGCGTGATGGCACCCAGCGGTGGCAGCGTGCCGGGGGCAGCGCCGAATAGCGGCCCGGCCTTCCCGGTAAGGGTGAAGGCGATGCCTTGGAAGCGCCACTCCGCCGCCAAATCGCTTACGCTGGTGGCGCTGATATTGCGGATGGAGAGCGAAGGGATTTCGATATCCCGCCCCCCACTGCCAGGCAAAATCACATGCGCATCACGCAGCCGGACCAGCCCGATCTGCGGCATGGTGGCCGCGGGCTTTGGCGCCGCTGGTGCCGCGGTGGCGCCCCGGGTGGGCCTTTCGGCAGCGGGCAAAGCCCAAAGCGCGGGGTCCAGATTGAGCTTCAGCCCATCCGCCTCCACGCTTGGGATTTCGATGCTGCCGGAGATCAGGGAGAACAGAGAAACACTCGCGGCCAGCCTTGGCGCCACCAGGCCCGGCGTGGCGCCGCCCGGCGTGCTCAGCGTCACATCGCGCAATTCAAGCTTGGGGATCAGCCCAAGCGCCAAGCCCATCCCGCCAATACTGGCGCGATAGCCGGTGGCGTTTTCGATCTCGGCCTTAATGCGCGGCGTGAAGCGGCCTGATTCCAAAGCGGCGCGCAGTGCGAAAATGCCGCCAATCAGCAGTAGGAATAGCAGTGCAAACCCGCCCGCCAGATAGCGCGGCCAGCGCCGGGCGGGCTTTAGCGCAGATGCCGACATGGCGGGGTCTTCGGGCGATCAAAGCCGAGCATTGCGAAGGTATCCTTCATATGCGCTGGCAAGGGGGCAGCGAGTTCCAGCATACCACCTTCCGGATGTGGCAGGCGCAAGGCCCGCGCATGCAGATGGAGCGTATTGCCGAAGCCTTCCAGATGCGCGGTCTGGCCGCCATATTTGCCATCGCCCATGATCGGGCATTTTAGCGCCTCGGCGCAATGTACGCGCAATTGATGCGTGCGGCCCGTGAGGGGGCGTAATTCCAGCATCGCCGCCTGACGCTGCGCGGAATCCACCATGCGATAAAGCGTGACAGCGCGCGTGCCCTCGCCATCCGCGACCCCGGTCACGCGTTCGCCGCGCTGCCCGCCAAGCTTGGCAAGCGGCAGGTCAATGCGGCCTTCCAGCGGATGGGGGCGGCCAATCACCACGGCCCAATAGGTTTTTTCCGCATCCCGCCCACGAAAAGCCGCCGCCAAACGGGACGCCGCCGCCCCGGTGCGCCCCAGGATCAGAACGCCCGATGTGTCCTTGTCCAGCCGATGCACCAGGCGCGGGCGTTCTTCATAACCAAAGCGGAGCGCATCCAGCATGCCATCAACATGCCGCGTAATCCCCGGCCCGCCTTGCACCGGCAGGCCCTGGGGCTTGTCAATCGCGATCACGGAGGCATCGCGGTAGATCACCATGCGTTCAAGCGCTGCTGCATCCCGGTCCGATACTGGGCGGGCGCTGAGCGGCTTGGCGGCGGCTTCGGGCAAGGGGGGGATGCGCAATTGCTGGCCGGGCTTCAGCCGCGCATTCGCTTCCGCCCGCGCGCCATCCAGCCGGATTTGCCCCGTGCGCAGCATTTTTTGCAGCGCCCCTTGGGTGAGGTTCGGGAAGTGCCGATGAAACCAGCGATCAAGCCGGATATCGGCCTCTGCCGGGGCGATGGTGCGTAGAGAGACAGGCATGGCATTCCGTAACAGGCGGGGCGCCATTCTGAAAGCGGCAAATGCAGGGCGTGATTTCGCTGGTTCCATCGCCCCTGGTTCTGCTTTATGGAAACGGAAAACCAATTTGGGGAGGTTTCCATGACCAAAGCTGCAAATTTTTCGCTCTCGCGCCGTGCCCTTGGCGGGCTTGGCCTTGGCTTGGCCGCTACAGGCACTGCGCGCGCGCAGGACATGGCCGGCAAGACCATTGAATGGATCATCCCCTTCGCGGTGGGTGGCGGTTCCGATGTCTGGGCGCGGTTTCATCTGCCGCTGTTGCAAAAGCACATGCCCGGCAACCCGACAGTCGTGATCCGCAATGTTACCGGCGGCGGCAGCATCAATGGCGCCAATCAATTCGCGCAACGCACGCGGCCCGATGGGCTGACCATCATGGGCACCAGCGGTTCCACGCAATTCCCCTATCTGATGGGCGATCCGCGCGTGCGCTACGACTACCGCGCCTGGAGCGTGCTGATGGCGAGCCCGACTGGTGGCGTGCTTTATGTGCGCCCGGAATTGGGCGTGCGTGGCGCGGCTGATCTGGCGAAGCTGCAAGCGGCGCAGGGGCTGAAATTCGGTAGCCAGGGCCCGACCTCGCTTGATATTGTGCCGGCCTTGGCGTTTGAGTTGATGAACCTGAATGTGCAGATTGTCTTTGGCATGCAGGGCCGCGGCCAGGGGCGGCTTGCCTTTGAACGCGGTGAAACGCCGATCGATTATCAGACATCTTCTGCCTATACGAGCCAGGTCTTGCCGCTGGTGCGTGAAGGCAAGGCCGTGCCGCTATTCTCCTACGGCATCCTGAACGCTGCGGGCGATATCGTGCGCGATCCGAATTTCCCGGATTTGCCGACCTTCCCGGAATTCCTGAAGGCCGCGACCGGGCAGGACCCTTCCGGCCCGGCCTGGGAAGCCTATCGCACTTTGTTCGTCGCAGGCTTTGCTGCGCAAAAATTCGTGGTGGTACCGAAGGAAACGCCGAAGCCCGTGCAGGACCTGTATCGCACTGCTTTCACGCGCATCTTCGCTGATCCGGAATACAAGGAAAAGCGCGGCACGGTGATTGGCGAATATGATGAGGTGGTGGGCGAAGCCGCCGAGAAAGCCTATGCCGCCGGCACCGTGATCAGTGAGACGACGCGCGAATGGATCAAGGAATGGTTGCTGCGCCGCTTCAACCATCGGCTCGGCTGATCAGCCTAAAAGGCAGCGCGGTAAAGGGAGTAAGGTTGCATGCTTGATGCGCTGCTGATGGCGCTGACCGCGCTCGCCAGTCCTGAGCGTTTGGGATA
>JBILPX010000046.1:0-14175 GCA_044373565.1 Roseomonas sp. | reverse complement strand
CGTTTTGCATTGGCCGGCGCAGAAGCTGCTTTGCGTCGCGGATTTGCATTTGGAGAAAGGGAGCGCTTTCGCGCGCGCGGGGTATTTCCTGCCGCCTTATGATACGCGCGAAACCCTGGCGCGCTTGGCGCTGCTGATCCGGCGCTATGGTCCGAAGCGGTTGGTGTTTCTGGGCGATAGTTTCCATGACGCCAATGGCGCAGCCCGGCTTGGCGCGGAGGATCGCGCGGCGCTGCTGCGCCTTTTGGAGGGGCTGGAACCGATTTGGGTGCTGGGCAATCACGATCCCGCGCCGCCTTGTGATCTACCCGGTGCGGCGTTTGAGGAATGGCGCCAAGGGCCGATTACCTTCCGCCATATCCCAAGCCCTTTTGCGCGCCAGGCGCCGCTGGAAATCGCCGGTCATTTTCACCCCAAGGCCACAGCGCCCACGCGGGCGGGCGGCATTTCCCGGCCCTGTTTTGTGGCCAATCCGCGCCGAGTCATCATGCCCGCCTTTGGCGCCTTCACCGGCGGGCTTTGCGTGACCGATCCCGCCATTGCCAGGCTTTTCCCGCTGGGTGGCCGCGCCTTTCTGCTGGGGGAGGAACGGCTTTATTCCTTCCCCCTCGCCCCCGGGCGGGGGCATGGCGCCGTACCGCAACAGGCGCCATGATAGGCGCGGAGGAACCAGCCATGCCCGATGCCCTGCCCACTGCCGAAACACCCTCGCTTGATGCCAAGGCGATTGCCGAATTGGCCCGCCAGCTTGGCGAATTGCTGAAGCTGCGCACCTTTCCCATCGGCATGAAGCTGTTTGATGACGCCGAGGAAATGGCGAAAATCCCAGGGCTGCGCCGCCCGACGGAGGGCAAGAAATTCTCCACCTGCCAATTGGTGACCCATGCGCGCATCGCGGGTTTCACCATGGGCATCACGGAAGAAAACGTGCCGGGTTTCAGCAATTGCGGGGGCGTGATTGGGTTGAATGAACCCTCAGAACTATACCTGTCAGGCCGCAAATTCGAAGGCGTTTGGTTTGAAAACCGCGAAGCCGGGCGCCTGCATCAGGCACAAATGCCGCGCGTGCCGGCGCGCTATAAGGGCTTGGTAGTAGCGCCCTTGCGTTCCGCACGGCTGGACCCGCCAGATATCTGCCTGTTCTACGCGAACCCCGCACAGATGATCCTGTTCATCAACGGGCTGCAATGGAAGAATTATAAGCGCTATGATTTTTCCATCACCGGGGAAAGCGCCTGCGCCGATTCCTGGGGCCGCGCTTTGCGCGATAAAACCGTCTGCCTTTCCATCCCCTGCTATGCGGAACGCCGTTATGGTGGCGTCGCCGATGACGAGATGCTGATGGCCTGCCCGCCGGAGGATTTGGCACGCGCCGTGGAAGGCTTGCTTGGCCTTTCCAAGGCTGGGCTACGTTACCCCATCATGCCCTATGGCCCACAGGCCGATCCCGCCGATGGCATGGCGAAATCCTACGCGGGCAAAAGCTAACCCCGCTTCGCCCGCTGCATGAAGAAGGCGAGCGGCACACTCAGCGCCGCCGTCACTGCCATTAGATAAAACGCATTCACATAGCCAATCATGGCCGCCTGGCGCTGGATTTCACCGGCCAGGCGGAACAGGCCAGAAGCGCTTTCCAGATCCCAGCTTGCCGGAAAGCTCGGCAGGAACAGCAGCTTGTTATAGGGCGTCACAAATTCGCCAAGCCGCGCATAGTTTTCGCTGCTTGACCTGATCAGCATCATCACCGCGATGGAAATGAACAAGCTCGATCCAAAATTACGCATCAGCGTGAAAATGGATGAACCTTCGGTCACCTGATGCGCGGGTAGGGTGGAAAACGCCATCACTGTCATGGGCGTAAAGGCGATGGATTGCCCAAAACCTTGCAGCAGATGCGCCCAGAAGATTTGGCTCTCTGTCACATTGATGTCGAATTGCGCCATCCAGAAGCCGGATGCCGCCTGAAAGAACATCCCAAGGCCGATGGTGAAACGCGGCGCCCAGCGGGTCAGTTGCACCACCACCAGAAACGCCACCCAATTCCCCATCCCGCGCGCTGCGATCAGGATACTCACCGCATTATCCGGATATCCGCGCAAATCATGCAGCATGGTCGGGAATAGCGTCAGGCTGGTGAAGGCCAACATCCCCATGACAAAGGCGATGGCGGTGCCGATGGCAAAGTTGCGGTCCAGGAACAAGCGCGGATTAAGAAAAGGCGCCGATGCGGTCAGGCAATGTGCCACGAAGATATAGAAGCTGATGGCGCCAATCACGGCGCAGGCAATCATTTCCGGTGCTTCGAACCAATCAAACCTTTGGCCGCGATCCAGGATCAACTGAATGCAGATAATGGCAATCGAAAGCGCCAGAAAGCCGGTCCAATCGAAGGAAACGGGCTTGCGTTCGGTCCTGTCGGACAAGGCGAACCAAATGCAGACCAAGGTTGCGATCCCTGGCGGCACAATCATGAAAAACGCTGCCCGCCAATTCCAGGCCTCGGTCGCCATGGCGCCGAGGATGGGCCCCAGCACGGGGCCAAACACCGCGCCCACGCCCCAGATCACAATCGCGGTCGGCTGCAAATGCCGTGGGAAAGACGCCAGCAATATCGCCTGCCCCATGGGCATGATCGGCGCGCCAAAAGCACCCTGACCAATCCGCGCCAGGATCAGCGTATCAAGGCTGGTCGCCAATCCGCACAGCAGCGAACAGATGGTGAAGCCAAGCACCGTGCCGAACATCAGATTGCGCCAGCCAAGCCGGCTCGCGAGCCAACCCGTTACCGGGGTCGCCACTGCGGTTGCCACAAGATTGAGTGTAATGACCCAGGAGATTTCATCCTGCGTGGCTGACAGCGCGCCCCGCATATCCGGCAGCACAAGATTGGCCAGCGTGATGGTCATGCCGAATAGCAGATTGGCCAATTGCACCATCAGCAGGATCAGCCATTGCCGGCCGCTGATGCTGAAAATCCCGCCTTGCGCGGTGGTATCGCTCATGCCCGTCTCGGTTTCCCCATGAGGGAAGCCTAGGCTGGATTGGGCGCCGCCGTCACCCGGGAATTGGGCAGGTCAGGTCAGGCGTTGATCAGGCGGCGGCGAATGCGCCCGGAAATCCAGTCAATCGCGGCGACGGTGATGATCATCAGGATGATGATGAAGGCCACCTCATCCCAATGGCGCACGCGAATGCGCTCGGCGATTTGCAGCCCAATCCCGCCCGCGCCGACCACACCCAGGATGGAAGCAGAACGCGTATTGCTCTCAAAGAAATACAGCGCCTGGGCCAGCATAACGGGTGCGACCTGCGGCAGAATCCCGAAGCGGATACCAAGCAGGCGCCCGGCGCCGGCGGCCGTCACTCCCTCTGCCTGGCGCTTTTCGGCGTTTTCGATGGCTTCCGCATAAAGCTTCGACAGGATCCCGATATCCGACACAAAAATCGCGAGCACCCCTGCCAGGGGACCTAACCCAACCGCGCGCACAAAAGCCAGCGCCCAGATCAATTGATCCACGCCGCGCACACCATCCAGAACGCGTCGGAAGGAAAAGCGCAGCAGTGTCACCGTCACCACATTGCGCGCCCCCATAAAGCCCAGCGGAATGGCGACGATGGCAGCCAGGAAAGTGCCGAGGAACGCCATGGCGACACTCTCCGCCATGCCCTTCAGGATTTCTACCCAAAGCTCCCCAGGGGAGGGCGGGATCATCAGCACAAGAATCTTGCCGAGCCCGCTCAGGCCATTCCAAAGCCGTGTCGGCGAGAAATCAAAATACCAGAGCGTGCCGACGAACCAAACCAGGAACAGCGCCAGGCCCAGAAAGCGCAGGCCGCGTTGCATAGGCCCTGGCCCGAAGGCGTCCGGCATGCGCGCACGCCAAGTCGTGATGCTGCTCTCGCTCATCGTGCAGCCTCCAGCCGGCCAATCGCGGCGTGGCGCAGCTTTTCGGATAGCAGGTCAACAATGACAACGGTCAGGATGATCAGCAGGATAATGGCGCTGATTTCCTCATAATAATTGAAGGAGATCACCTTATATAGCTCCTCACCAATGCCGCCGGCGCCGACAAAGCCAATCACGCTGGCGGAGCGGATATTCACTTCAAAACGCAGCAGCAAATAGGAAAGAATATTAGGCAGTACCTGCGGCAGAATGGCGAAGCGGCAAGCGGCGAACCAACTGCCACCGGCGGAGGTCACACCATCCCAGGGCTTCATATCGGCATTCTCAATCGCCTCGGCAAACAGCTTGCCATTGGCGCCGGCGCTATGCAGCGCAATCGCCAAAATACCCGCCAGCGCACCAACGCCAAAGGCCCAAACGAAAATCAACGCATAGACGATTTCGGGAATGGTGCGCAGCGCTTCAAGAAAGCGGCGCGTGAGATTGTAGATAAGATTTGAAGGCGCGATATTGCGCGCCGCCGGAAAGGCCAGCAAAAGGGAAACCGCCGAGCCCAGCAGCGTAGCCAATGCCGCCATATTGGCGGTTTCCAAGATCAACAGCGCCCATTCCGGCAGACGATAGAACCAGAAGGCGATGGAGCCCTCGGTCTCCGCACTCGCAAACAACGCAGCCCAGCGCAAATCTGGCAGGATGCGGGTGAAATATTCAAAAATACGCGGCAGACCGGCCCAGAGAGTCGCTGGATGCGCCTCACTGATCCAAGCCGCAATAATCAGGCACACCAATACCACCGCCGCGCCCAAAAATGCGGCATTGCGCTTTTGGCGGCGCGCCGCCTGAAAGGCTTCCTCCCCGCGGATTACCGCGGGAAGGCTGGTGGCATAGGCTTCTTGCATGCTCAGGAACGGCGACGACGCGCCGCGGCTTCCTCACGGCGGATTTCCACGATCAGGTCGTAATCCTGATGCCGCACTTCACGATAGCCCGTGCCAGCACCGCGTTCGATTTGCCGATAGATGTCCGGATGCGCCTTGGGCAATGCAAGGTGGAAACGCTTGAAATCTTCCTTGAAGGCATCCGGAAGATCAGTCCGCGATGAGATCGGACCATTCACAATGGGTTCGGACCGCCAGATGATCCGCAGATCGCCCATATTCAGCATGCCCTTATCCACCATGGCACGCAGATTGCCACGGCTGAAGCCTTGTGCCTGATCACCCTGGCCGGATGCCCAGGTCACGGAGGCATCATATTGGCGCTGCAACACGGCAACCACGCCCTGTTCATGCCCGCCCGCGAAACCGGTGCGGGAGAAATAGGCATTGCCATCCACCGCAATACCGCCACGGCGCAGCGCGAAGCGCGGGATCAGATAGCCGGAAGTCGAATTGGCATCCGCCCAGGCGAGCGACTTGCCGCGCATCTGTTCCAGGTTGGTAATGCCTGAATCGGCGCGCACCACCATCACCGCGATGTAGGAAATGGAGCCATCCGATTCCTCGGCGGTCAGCAGCGGCTCAACCCCGCCATTGGTATCGAGCCAGGCGCCAGCATAGCCGGAAGGACCAAGGGACGCGACTTCAATCTGTTTCGCGCTGAAGGCTTGCAGCACACCGGCATAATCAGAAGCCGGGAAAAGCCTGGTCGGCACGCCAAAGGTGCGTTCCAGCAAATCACGATAGGCGCCAAATCGACCCATGCGATCAGCTTCATTCTCACCGCCCAGCAGGCCAACGCGAAGTTGCGGCACTTGTTCCGCCCAAGGGCGGCGGCCCGGCGCGGGGAAGCCATCGGCGAAGCTTTCCGTACGGCGCGGGTTCCAGGTCTGCGCCTGGGCAAGGCTGGGCAGCAGGGCAGCGCCAGCGGCAAGCGTGGCCAGCGAACGACGGGTGATCATGTCGCAATCTCCTGTTGGGGGGATAGTGTTCAGGCCACCGCAAGCTGATGCGGTGTGGCGCCGACAGCCAGCGCGGCTTCTTCGGCGAATTCTTCTTCGGTCACGCCATAAACCTCGCGGATGCGGGCGGCGGTGAGTTCCGCGGGCGGGCCATCAAACACCACACGCCCGGCATTCAGCGCGACAATGCGGTCGCAATAATTGCGCGCCGTGGTCAGATCATGCAGATTGACCAGCACGGTCAGGCCATCGCGGTTAACATCGCGCAGCGCATCCATCACAATTTTCGAATTGCGCGGGTCGAGCGAGGCAATCGGCTCATCGGCCAGGATCAGGCGCGGATTCTGCATCAGCGCGCGCGCAATCGCGACCCGCTGCTGCTGCCCGCCAGAAAGTGTGTCCGCGCGTTGCAGCGCGGCCTCGGCCAGGTCAAAACGATCAAGCGCGGTCAGCGCCATGGCGCGTTCTTCGGGCGTGAACATCTTGAACATGGAAGACAGCATGGGGCGCTGATTGAGCCGCCCAACCAGCACATTGGTCAGCACATCAAGTCTTTGCACCAGGTTGAATTGCTGGAAGATCATGGCGGAACGCATGCGCCAATCGCGCAAAGCCCGGCCTTTCAGCTGGGTCACATCCTGGCCATCGAAGATGATGCGCCCTTCGCTGGGCTCCGTCAGGCGATTGATCATGCGGAGCAGCGTGGATTTCCCCGCGCCAGAACGCCCGATCACGCCCACCATCTGCCCGGCGGGGATAGACAGGCTGACGCCATCAACCGCCGTTTTGCTGCCAAAGCGCCGCGTCAGTCGTTCGATTTCCAGCATGGAAGCCCCGATTTTCATGGGAGCGGCCTAGCAATGCCATGTGACAGGTAGATGACAGTATGATGAAGGATCGGAGTCCATGGCGCGTTAGCGAGGAGGCTGACCTGCCTCCCCCACCCCAGTCCCAGGTGGTGCCCGCAAGAAAGCGACATGATTGCGCATTGATGACAGCTTCCATAGACAGAAAGCCATGAATCGCCCCAACTTCCCGCTTTATGCTGATGTTTGCGGGTTCAATGCCCTATTGCCCAGGCGCATAGCCCGTGCCCCGGCAACAGGGGATGTGGCCGCTGATCACGTTATTGTCGGTGCCGGCTTTACCGGGCTTGCTGCCGCGCGCCGCCTGGCGGAACTCCAGCCTCAGGCACGTATCATCGTGATTGAAGCGACCGAGGTCGGCGAGGGTTCTTCCGGTCGCAATTCGGGTTTCGCCAGCCCGCGTGACCTTTCTTCAGGCCCCAGTGCCGCCGATCTTGATCGCGCCGAGGTGCTGAACCGCTTCACCGAAGAAGGCTGGGCATGGCTGCTGGAGCCCATCGCACGACATAAGATTGATTGTGGCCTGCAGCGTTCCGGCCGCATCAAGGCGGCTGCCACCGATCTTGGGGCGAAGCAGGTCCAGGCTTTGGAAGCAGCGGTCAAGGCGGCGGGCGTGCCATATCAGGTATGGGATCGCAGCGCGCTGCAAGAACGCATCGGCACAAGCTATTACAAATGCGCGGTCTACACTGAAGAAGGATATTTGCTCGACCCTGCGGCACTTATTCGTGGCCTTGCCGATACCTTGCCATCCAGTATCGCGCTGCATGAAAATACGCCGCTGCTTTCCATGCAGCGCAAGGGCAGTTGGTATCTGCAAACCCCTTCCGCGCGCATCACCGCGCCATCCGTCATCATGGCGACCAATGCAGCCATCCGACATTTTGGCCGTCTGCGCGACCGGTTGGTGACCATTTACACCTATGCGGCCCTTTCTGAGCCCTTGAACGCACAGGATGCGCGCCACCTTGGCAGCATGCCTGTTTGGGGCTTGCTGCCTTCGCATCGTTTGGGAACCACTGTACGGCGCGTTGGGCCGGACCGGCTTATGGTGCGTTCAATGTATGCGCATGAACGGCCAGTACCCGCGCCGCGCGTGCGGGAAACCCTGCTTTCCTGCTTTCATCGGCGCTACCCAGCGCTTGCCCATATCGGTTTGGATCAGGTCTGGGGCGGCACCACAGCGCTCACGATGAATGGCGCGCCATGGTGGGGCCAGGTGGAAGAAGGGCTCTACACCTCAGCGGGTTGCAATGGTTCTGGCATTGTGAAGGGCAGTATTCTCGGCAAACGTCTTACCGAATTGGCGCTCGGCCAATGCACGCAGCATGAGGTGCGTGCCATTTGGGGGCTGGCCAATTGGGTTGCACCAGAACCCTTTCGTTCGATCGGCTTTGAACTTATCGCCGCGCGTGGTCGACGTGCCGCGGGGTTGGAAAGCTGAGGCATCTCCGGCCAAGTGTTCCAATTTTCGCTGGGACTTGATCCAAAGTCTCGGCTGAAGCAGCCTGCAACCAGATCGGGAGGAACCCAATGAAAAGACGCGCACTGCTTGCCGCAACCCTGGCCGCGCCGGCCCTGCCGGCTGCGCTTAGCGCCCAGGAGGCCTGGCCCAATCGCAGCGTTTCGGTGCTGCTTGGCTACCCGCCGGGCGGGGTCACGGATTTTGGCGCGCGCGGCATTGTGGACCGTATGGGCCGCGAATTGGGCCAGACCCTGGTGGTGGATAACCGCCCAGGTGCTGCGACCGCGGTAGCGAATAACGCCGCCGCCCAGGCGCGGCCTGATGGCTATACGCTGCTGATGGGTACCTCGACCCTCGCCATCAACCCTGCACTGCAACCCAATCTGCAACCGCGCGATCCGGTGGCGGCGCTGACGCCGATTGGCATGGTATTTCGCACCGCCTTCATCCTGCATGTGCATCCCTCATTGCCGGTCAGAACAACGGCGGAGCTGATTGCCTATGCCAAGGCCAATCCGGGCAAGGTCAATTTCAGTTCATCGGGCACGGGCGCGGTGAACCATCTTTGCCTTGAATTGTTCCGGGCGCGGGCGGGTATTGATGTTGTGCATGTGCCCTATCGCGGCGGTGCGGCGGCCTTGATTGATCTTCGGCAGAATCGCGTGCAGGCCATGTTCAGCGCAGTGCAGGAAGCGCTACCTTCGGTGCGGGACGGGGTGACACGGGCGCTGGCCATCTCCTCCAAGGAACGGGTTGCGCTGCTGCCGGATTTACCCCCGGTCGCGGATGCGCTGCCTGGCTTTGATGGCGTTTTCTGGCAGGGGCTGTTTGGACCGGCCGGCCTGCCGGCGCCCATTGTGACGCGCGCTGCCCAAGTCTTGGCGGTGGCAACGCGCGACCCCGACCTGATCGCACGTATGGCTGAACAGGGCGTGGTGTTGCAAACCGGCGGGCCTGAGGTTTTGGCACGCACCCTTGCCGAAGAATTGGTCATGTGGGGCGATCTCATCCGCAGCCAGAACATCAAACCTGAATAAGCAGGGCTTGGCCCCGGCCCGATACTTGCTTGGCCCCCATCGCGGTAGCGCCCCTGCGCTGCCCCGGATGGGAGACAGAATATGACTTGGAAGAACCGCCTTTGGGGCGCGGCGCTCTCCGCCGCCCTGATGGCTCTTGGCGTTGCAGGCGCCGAGGCGCAGCAGCAGCCAAAGACGCTGCGCATCGCCATGACGGCGGCAGATGTGCCGACCACCTCCGGCATGCCCAATAACGGCTTCGAAGGTATGCGCTTTCTTGGCTATACAGCCTTTGAGGCACTGACCGGCTGGGATCTTTCCCGCGCTGATCAGGTGGCCGGCTTGCGGCCGGCGCTCGCGGAATCCTGGGAACAGGACCCTGCCAATCCGCGCATCTGGCGCTTCAAGCTGCGCCGCGGTGTCACCTTCCATGATGGCACGGCCTTCAATGCCGATTCAGTGCAGTGGAATTTCGATCGTTTTTTCAAGAATGACAGCCCGCAATTCGATGCGACGGGAAGCGCGATCACGCGCGGGCGCATCCCCGTGCTGGAATCCTATCGCAAGGTGGATGACTTCACGTTCGAGACCACCACGACACGCCCGGTTTCCTATTGGCCCTACCTGATTGCCTATGTGCTGATGACCTCCCCCAATTCCTTTGAACAGGGCGGGCGGGATTGGGCGCGCGTGGCGGCGCTGCCGGCGGCGGGCACTGGGCCCTTCCGGCTTTCGCGCTTTGTGCCGCGCCAATCGGCGGAATTGACGCGCAATGCGACCTATTGGGATGAGGCGCGTCGCCCGAAGCTTGATCGCGTGATTCTGCTGCCCATGCCGGAAGCGAATACGCGGCTTGCCGCGCTGCGTTCCGGCCAGGTGGATTGGATTGAAGTGCCGCCGCCCGATGCGCTGCAATCGCTGCGTCAGGCGGGCTTCAATATCGTGACGAATTCCTACCCTCATGTCTGGCCCTGGGTCTTCGCTGCCGGGCGCCCCAATAGCCCGATTGCGGATATTCGCGTGCGCCAGGGGCTGAATTACTGCTTTGATCGCGGCGGCATGGTGCAATTGCTGAATGGCATTGCCGAACCGTCAGTGGGTTTTTTCAAGGCAAATGATCCGAATTTCGGCAACCCGACCCATCGTTACAGGTTGGACCCCGCGCGGGGCCGCGCCTTGCTGGCGGAGGCGGGCTATAATGCCCAGCGCCCGCTGCGGCTGAAAATCGCCATTTCCTCATCCGGTTCCGGCCAGATGCTGCCCTTGCCCATGAATGAATTCATGCAGCAATCGCTCAAGGAAAATTGCGGCGTTGAAGTCACCTTCGACGTGGTGGAATGGAATACGCTTTTGGGTGCGCAGCGCGTGGCGCCCGATCAGCCGCAATGGCTGGGTGCGGATGCCACCAATACCAGCCTGGTTTCCTCAGACCCATCGCAAATGGCGCGCTGGTTCCTTTCCGCCAATTTCTCCCCGCGCGGGTCTAATTCTGGCCATTGGCGGGATGAGGCTTTTGACGCTGCCTTCCAGGAGCTGGAAACCGCGACCGATCCGGCGCGCATCCAGGCGCTGCTTAAGACCGCGCATGAAAGGCTGGTGGATAGCGCGCCCTGGCTTTGGATTGTGCATGATTTGAATCCCCGCGCCATGAGCCGGCGCGTGACGGGCTTCACCTCGGCTCAATCCTGGTTCCAGGATTTGACGACGGTGGATTTGCGCTGAACGCAGTACGCTTTTGTGAAGCGTATTAAATGAAGGGGGTAGTCCCGGACTACCCCCTTTTCCTCGCGAAAGTGACTACCGATAATCGCCAGCCTCGCCACGCAACGGCTTGCGCGGGCAGTGAGCCCAACCGCTGCAATCATTCATAGCCAAAGCGTACAGAGTGCAGAAAAAGAGGGGGGGCTCAATCGCTCCGCCCTCTCTTTCTTCAGACGGGCATCCATAGGCTTCACGCCCAAAAAACGCTGTCAAAAATGACACTGTCTTCGGACGGACTCTGAAGCCGGATCAAGTCACACGGAAATTGCCGAATTGCCAGGGGTCTTCGCGGTCCAGTTCTTCCGGGAAAAGCGTGGCGCGATCCTGAAGTGGGCTCCAGTCAGAATACACCCCGGCCATTTCGCCCAGATAGGGCAGGCAGATTTCCAGCATGCGCGCGTGGTCCAGCTCATCGGCCTCCATCACGCCTAGTGAGGGGTTTTCCATGCCGAACACCACACCGGCCAGCACCGCCGCGCAAACCTGAAGTGAGGTCGCGTTATTGTGCGGGGCAAGCGCGCGTGCATCTTCAATGGTCAGCCGAGAGCCATACCAATATGCGCCCTTCTTGTGGCCCATCAGCAAGACGCCAAGCTCGTCCATGCCTGAGCTGATTTCATCCATCATCAGGCGCTTGCATTCCTGGATTTTCCAGTTCTGGCCAGCGAATTCATGCAGCGAAAGCACCGCATCATCGCAGGGATGATAGGCGTAATGCGCTGTTGGGCGATAGATCACCGCACCTGAAGCATCGCGGCGCGTATAGTAATCCGCGATCGAAATGCTCTCATTATGGGTGATGAGGAAGGCATGCATCGGGCCTTCCAGCGGGGTCCAGCTGCGCACGCGCGTCGCCGCGCCGGGGCGCATCAGATAGATTGCCGCGTCACTGCCGAAATCGTGACGCAACCCATCTGCGGGCAGGGCCTTTTCATGACTACCCCAGCCAAGTTCTGCCGGCTGGCAGCCTTCACCGGTGAACCCATCAATGGACCAGGTATTGACGAATTCGCCGCGGCGCTTGGCCACGTTCGCGGCAACCTGGGTATCGCGTTCGGCGATATGAATCACCTTCACGCCAAGTTCATGCGCCAACGTCGCCCATTCCGCGCGGGATTTTGGCATGGCCACGGCATGGCCCGTATCATGCGCGACATTCAGCAGCGCCTGCTTCACGAAATGCGAAACCAGGCCCGGATTGGCGCCATGGGTCATGACCGCCGTTGGCCCCGCCCCATCCTTGAGCGCAAGCGCGCTTTCCCGCAGCGCGTAATTGGACCGCAGTGAGGGGCTAAGCGACGTATCCGTGTAGCCACCAGCCCATGGCTCCACGCAGGTGTCCAGATAAAGCGCACCGATCTCACGGCAGAGCTTCACCAGCGCAACTGATGAGATATCCACCGAAAGATTGAGCAGGAAATCGCCGCGCGTGAGGCGCGCGCTGAGTTCCGCCGCGTAATTCCCTCGCGTGAGGGGCAGGATGGTGTGACGAATGCCGTGCTGCGCGGCAATCACCTCACCGCGCGCGTCGGATGTCAGGATCTCAATCCGGTCCTTTGGCATATCAATATGGCGCAGGATAAGGGGCAGCACCCCTTGGCCGATGGAACCAAAGCCGAGGATCAGCAGGCGGCCAGTGAAAGCAGTGTGTTTCATGTTAGTTTTCCTTCCGAGTCACGCCGCGCGCGGCGCGTTTGTCACGTTTTGCGGGCTGACGAGCAGTGGCGCGTCAGCAACTTCGGTCACCAAGGCGCGGTCAAAGCCATTGAAGGCGGTGCGCAATGCCGTGCCATAGGCCCCAAGCTGCCCGATTTCGATCCAATCCCCTTCGCCGATATCACCTGGCAAAGTCCATGGACCTTTCATGACATCTGCCGAATCGCAGGTGGGACCAAACAGCACGAATTCCTGTGGCGCAGCACCTGGCCTGCTGCCGCCCGCCCGGATCAGGCGGTGCGGAAAGCGAAAGCCCGGCGCCCCCGCATCGGAAAGCGCGCCATAGACACCATCATTCACATAAAGCGCATTGCCCCGGCGCTGCTGCACCTGGACAACGACCGAAGCACCGCTTGCCACCAAGGCGCGGCCTGGTTCTGCCCAAAGCCTGATGCCGCGAGGTAAGGCTGCCGCGCCTTCACGAATGGCCGCCATGAAGGCAGCCAGCGGGGGCGGTTGGCTGCCGGGATAGAGCACCGGAAAGCCCCCGCCCACATCAACAATTTCCACCGCAACACCGGCCATGTTGATCACTTCCGCCGCCATTTTCATGGCGCGAGTCCAGGCGGCCGGGTCCAGGCATTGCGACCCGACATGGAAGGAAATGCCAAGACGCGCGGCATGTGGGCGGGCGGCGCGCAGCAATTCCGCCGCCACAGCGGGTTCCGCGCCGAATTTGCCGGAAAGATCATAGGCCGCGCTGCCCTTGGGCAGGGCAAGCCGCACCACAAGCCCGCGCGCGCCTTCGCCGGTTTCGGCCAGGATTTTCCAGAGTTCATCCGCGGTGTCGAGCACGAAATCGCGCACGCCGAAATCATGCCAGGCAGCACGGATCGCGGAACGGGATTTCACCGGATGCATGAAATGCAGCGACGCCTTGGGGAACATGCTGCGCAGCAGTCGAACCTCGGCATCGGAAGCGCAGTCGAAATGCGTGATGCCGCCGGCCGCGATGGCGCGCAGGATCGTGGGTTCCGCATTGCACTTGACGGCATAAAGAACGTCACCCGGAAAGGCTGCCTGGAAATCACGCGCCGCTTCGGTGACGGCCGCCGGACGCAGGCAATAGACAGGGTTTTCCGGTTGCAGGACCTGCACCAGACCATCCACGGAAGGACAAAGCGGCACGCTGGCGGAACGGTGCAGCGGAGAGACGGCAGTGCGGGTACGGATATGGCTCATCACAGAGACCCCTTTTCGAAGGGAAGAAACGGCGCCCCCGCCGCCGCAACACAGCCCGGGGGGCTGAGTGCAGCGGCGGGAATTGAGGAAGCCCGCCGGGCGCCATGCCGCGTTCCGACCCCGAACCCCCCTCGGCCTGCAAAGCTGGCTTAGGGGCAGGGTGGGCGCGCAGCTACGCCTTTAGGGCGCTGCGTTTAAAGCGATGAGGAGGTCATCGCAGAGCGGCAGACAGGCGACACAGGCGGCTCCCTCGAACATTCCGGCCCATTGGTGGCCGGATCGAACAAAGGACGCGTCCCGTCGTTGCTTGTGGCCCAATAACGATAAGTGGGCCTCGCGGCACGTGCGATGGCGTCAGCACC
>JBILPX010000291.1:0-4333 GCA_044373565.1 Roseomonas sp. | reverse complement strand
CAGTGTTGGAAACCACGGCGCTTGGTGCGGCCTATCTGGCCGGCATGCAGGCCGGGCTTTGCGCGCCGCCAGGTGCCGCAGGGGCCACGCATTGGCGGCTGGAACGCCGCTTCATCCCACAAATGAACCGCGCGGAGGCGGATAGTCGCTACGCGCTTTGGCGTGATGCTTTGCGCCGCACCCTTTCGGAACAACCTGCATGATTTACGATGATCTTGGTGTACCGCGCATCATCAATGCCTATGGCACCAACACGCGGCTTTCCGGCGGGCTGATGGCGCCCGAAGTGCTGGCCGCCATGGCGGAAGCTGCGCGTGCCACGGTGGAAATGCACCATCTGCAAGCCGCCGCCAGCCGAGAAATCGCTAAAGCAACCGGCGCTGAAGCTGGCATTGTCACTTCCGGCGCTTCCGCCGCTGTGCTGCTGGGTGCGGCGGCCTGCATGGCGCGGCTTGATCCGGGCGCGATGAATCGCCTGCCAGATACGCGCGGCATGCCGGATGAATTCATCACCATCCGCAGCCAGCGCAATATGTATGATCGCGCCTTGCGCGTGGCGGGCGGGCGCATCATTGAAATCGGTATTCCTGACCGCGTTTCTGGCCCAGGCGTGCGCGATGCCGCGCCCTGGGAAATCGCTGACGCCATCACGGATCGTACAGCGGCGATCTATTATCTGGCCGGGACCAACAGCGAACCGCCGCTGCCCGATGTGGTGCGTGTGGCGCGCGAAAGGCACATCCCCGTGCTGGTGGATGCGGCAGCGCAATTGCCGCCAGCGGAGAATCTACGTCGCTTCATTGCCGAGGGCGCCGATCTGGTATGTTATTCCGGCGGCAAGGCTTTGGGCGGGCCGCAATCCTCCGGCATTCTCGCTGGGCGGCGTGATCTTGTCTCCTCCGCACTCGCGCAAATGCTTGATCTTGATATGCCGGAAGCGGAGTTCATCGCGCCGGCGGAATTCGCGCCACTCGCGCAAATGCGCGGCCTGCCGCATCACGGCATTGGGCGTTCCTGCAAGATCGGCAAGGAAGAAATCATTGGCCTGATCATGGCTTTGCGGCGCTTTGTGGCGGATGACCCAATGCAACGCAGCGCACGCTGGCTAGCGCGGCTTGAAGCGGTGCTGGTGGCGGCGGGGCACCCGGCAGCGCTGCGCCTTATCCTCCATGGCGCCAAGCCAGGTCTGCCCATTCTGGAATGGCGCCTGCCCGATGCGGCCACCGCACAAGCCGCGGATGCAAGGCTCCGCGCCCATCGCCCCGCCATTCATCTTGATGCCGGGCGCATCGGCCAGGGCCTGCTTGCCATCAACCCAATTGCCTTTGACGATAGTGACGCGGCCACACTCGGCGCCGCGATTAGAGCGGTTTCCGTTCACCTTGGTTCACGGGAACCACTCTAAACTTTTGTTTGATCGCATTTTCCGAGTCGCCAAGTGATCCCACTTGGCTTGAAAATGCTCAAGGGAGTGCCCAGCGTGAGTGATCTATTTCTGGTCGGCAATGGTGCGGGTTTTTCCGGGGATCGGATTGACGCCCCCATCCCAGTGGTGCGCAGCCTGGTCAAGCGCGGCCTACCTGCGGCCATGTTCTTTGAATGCCTGGGCGAACGCACCGTGGCTTTGGCGCAGCTTGAACGCCGGCGCGATCCGGAAGCCGGCTATGAACCCATGCTGGAAAGGTTGTTGGAACCCATCCTGGTGGATTGCGCCCGCGCGGGCATTCCCATTCTCGGCAATTTTGGTGCGGCCAATCCAGCCGCTGCCGCACGGGCCATTGCCAGGCTTGCGAAGAAACTCGGCATGCCAGAACTCCGCATTGGTCTTGTGACGGGCGATGATGTTTCGGATAGCGTCAATCTCGATGAGCTTGCCGTGCATGAAGCCGATGCCGGGCTTGATATGTCTTCCTGGAAGTTGGTTTCCGCCAATGCCTATATCGGCGCAGCACCTTTGGCTGAAGCGCTTGCCGCTGGCGCTCAGGTTGTGGTGGCGGGGCGTACCTCGGACCCTGCCTTGGCCATCGCGCCGCTGATGCATTATTTCGGCTGGGCCGAGGATGATTGGCAGGCGCTGGCGGTTGGTGCGGCAGCGGGGCACTTGCTGGAATGCGGCAGCCAGGTAACGGGCGGCGTTTTCTGGGACCCCGGCTTCAAGGATATCCCCGATCCCGCTAATATCGGCTTCCCGATTGCCGAGGTCGGGCGCGACCTATCCCTGCTGATCACCAAGCCGGAAGGCACAGGCGGCATTGTTGATCATCGCACGGTCAAGGAACAGCTTTTGTATGAATTGCATGATCCTTCGACCTATATCACCCCGGATGTGATCCTGGATATTACCGGGGCGCATCTGACGCCAGGCGGGCAGGATCGTGTTGCCGTGCATGGCTTGCAGGGCCGTCAGCGGCCAGATTTGCTGAAAGTCACTGCCTGTTACGAAGGTTCCTGGTTGGGCGAAGGCGAAATCAGCGTGGCTGGCCCCAATGCCTTGGCGCGCGCGCGCGCAACCGCCGATGTTCTGCTGCAACGCGTGAAGCAGCGCGGACTGGCGCGGCGAGCGCGGGCAGATTTGATCGGTGTCGCTTCCGTGCATGATTCGGATGATGGCGCGCTTTGGCGCGGCTATGCGGGGCCGGAACCGCAGGATATTCGCATTCGCTTGGCGGTGGAGGCCACCACACGCGATGATGCAGATCAGGCATCACGTGAAGCGCTGGCCATGCTGTGCTGCGGCACGGCAGGTACATCCGGCGCGCGCTGGCGTGTGACACCACGCATCCTGACGCGAAGCTTTCTGGTGCCGCGCGATATGGTGCCAACCGAAACGCGGGTCCTGCCAGCGCGGGAATGGAATTGATGACCCAAAATATCGAAACCCCGCTGCACAGCATCGCCCATAGCCGCGCCGGCGATAAGGGCAATCGCGTCAATCTTTCCCTCATGCCCTATGATCCGGCGCTTTATCCGTTATTGGCGGAACAGGTCACGGAAGAAAAAGTGCTGGCACTATTCCGCCACCGGGGCGCCACCGCCTGCAAGCGCTATGACCTGCCGCTGCTCAACGCCTTCAACTTTGTCATTGATGAAGTGCTGGAGGGCGGCGTGAATGGCAGCCTCAATCTTGATGGCCATGGCAAGAGCCATTCTTTCCGGTTGCTCGCCATGACCATCGAAATACCAAGCGAAAAACTCAACCGCCCTTGACGCCTTCCGTATTCACATAAAGCGAATAGAGCGACTGCGCCGCGGCCATAAATAGCCGGTTGCGATAGCGCCCGCCGAAACACACATTGGCGCAGCGTTCGGGCAGATGAATATGCCCGATTGGTGCGCCTGCATTGTTATAGACTCGCACGCCATCAAATTCGGCGGTCATGCCCCAGCCGCACCAAAGATTGCCATCCACATCCACGCGGAAGCCATCGGGTGATTCGCCTGGCTGACAGGCCACAAAAACCCGGCGCTTACGCAGCGTTTTGCCATTGGCCCCGACATCAAAGGCCAGGATATTGCGCGGATCAGCGCGGCTTTCGATGACGTATAAAATTTTCTCATCCGGGCTGAAGGCCAGCCCATTCGGGTGGTTCACCTCATCCGTCGCAAGGGTGATTTCACCGCTCTGGCCATCGATGCGATAGATATTGGTATGCGGCAATTCCGGTGTGCCGCGTTCCCCTTCATAATTCGCCATCAGGCCGAAGGGCGGGTCGGTGAACCAGACCGATCCATCGGATTTCACGACAACATCATTCGGGCTGTTCAGCCGCTTGCCCTTGTAGCTATCGGCCAAAACAGTGATCGCACCATCATATTCAAAGCGCACCACGCGGCGGCCCATATGCTCGCAGGCAATCACGCGGCCTTGGCGGTCCCGCGTATGGCCATTGGCGTTATTTGCGGGCTTCCGCCACGCACTGACCGCGCCGGTTTCCTCATCCCATTTCAGCACGCGGTTATTCGGAATATCGGACCATAGAAGGCAGCGCGCATCGCCGAGCCACACCGGCCCCTCACCCCAGCGCGTACCGTGATACAGCCGCTCCACGGATGAAAGCGGCAGATGGTACTTCTTGAAGGAAGCATCCATCGCAACGATGGAAGGGTCTGGATAGCGCAGGCTTTGCTGCCAGCGTGGGTCTTGGTTCATGGCGTTTCTCCCATCGCCACCAAAAGGGCGGCTTTGGACGCAGCATGGCGCAGCGCGCGCCAAAGGCCAATCAGGTGCGCAAAAGCACGCGCCGGCGCACCCGCACCGCCCCGGTTGGTACGGCGGCGAAGACATCCTTCTCCGCCTCGATCAGGCTGAGCCCCGCCCAGCGCGCGGGGCAAA
>JBILPX010000045.1:0-14216 GCA_044373565.1 Roseomonas sp. | reverse complement strand
GAATACAAAGTCGGCATCGGGCACGATGAGGAATTGGCGATTGGCGTGCGCACCACGCGGATTGGCACTTCTTCCATCGCCTTTCAGCCGTCGATTTTCCATGCCGATGGCGACAGGTTGCTTGCAACCGGTGAGATTGTTTGGGTCTGGACCGATCAAAAAAGCAAGCGGCCCATCCCCGTGCCGGATCGCCTGCGCGCGTTGCTGATGCGCTTTGACGCGGCATAAAGGCGCGGGCTTTTCAATCGCGCGCGATAGGTTAGGCTGACCGCAAGTAAATTCCAGGGCGAGAAACACCATGAACCATGTGAGCAATAGCGCGCTTAGCGCGGTCGCGGATGATGCGGCTTTGGTGACCGATTGGCTGCAGCGTTTTGAAGCCGCCCTGAAGACGGCTGATGCGGGGCGCCTCGCTGCGCTTTTCGCACCAGACAGCCATTGGCGCGATTTGCTCGCCTTCACCTGGAATATCACGCCCCATGCTGGCGCGGCTGATATCGCGGCGGCTTTCGTGGAGGCAGCGCCCGGCATTGGCGCGCATGATTTCGCCCTGGCTGAATGGCGCACGCCACCACGGCGCGTCAAGCGCCTGGGCATTGAGGTGATCGAAGCGCTCTTTACCTTCTCAACGCGGCTTGGGCGCGGTGATGGCGTTTTGCGCCTGCCTGCGGAAAACCCAAGCCAAGCCTGGGTGCTGCTGACGACGCTTGAAGAACTCATGGGTTTTGAAGAAAAAACCGGCAAGCGCCGACCCAGCGGAGAAGCCTATTCGCGCAATTTCGGCGGCGATAATTGGCTCGATCAACGCGAAAAGGCAGAAGCCTTCGCAGGCCGCGACCCCGTTGTGCTGGTAATTGGCGCGGGGCAGGCAGGGCTTGGCATTGCGGCGCGGCTTGGTCAGCTTGGGCTGGATACGCTTGTGGTCGAAAAGCATGGCCGCATCGGGGATAATTGGCGCAAGCGCTATCATTCCCTGGCGCTGCATAACCAGGTGCATGTGAACCACCTGCCCTATATGCAATTCCCGCCGACCTGGCCGAAATATATCCCGAAGGACATGCTGGCCAATTGGTTTGAGCATTACGCCTGGGCGCTGGAGATCAATGTTTGGACCAGCACGGAATTCCTGGGCGCTGACTATGATGCCAAGGCCGGGCATTGGCGCGTAAGGCTGCGCCGCGCAGATGGCTCGATACGCGAAATGGCACCGCGCCATGTCATTTTTGCCAATGGCGTCAGCGGTATTCCCAAAGTGCCGAAGTTGCCGGGGCTTGAAGCCTTCGCCGGCGATGTGATTCATTCCCACAGCTTCTCCAGCGGTGCCGCTTGGCGCGGCAAGAAGGCGCTGGTGCTCGGCACCGGCAATAGCGGGCATGATGTGGCGCAGGATCTGCATAGCCATGATGTCGCCACCACCATCATCCAGCGCGGTTCCACCACCGTTGTCAGCATCGATCCAAGTGCGAAGATGAATTACGCGCTTTATGATGAAGGCCCGTCTTTGGAAGATTGTGATCTGATCGCGACTTCCGGGACCTATCCGCTCATCATCCATGGCTATCAATTAGCCGTGCAGCGCATGGCGGAAATGGACAAGGATTTGATTGCGGGGCTGAAGGCACGCGGCTTCAAATATGATCTGGGCGAGGATGGCACAGGCCATCAAATGAAATACCGCAGGCGCGGCGGCGGCTATTACCTGGATGCAGGCTGTTCGGGCCTGATCATCAATGGCGATATCGGCCTTCTGCAATTTGACGATATCGCTGAATTCGTCGCCGAAGGCGCCAAACTGAAGGATGGGCGCATCATCCCCGCCGATCTACTGGTGCTCGCCACCGGCTATTACACGCAGCAGGAATTGGTACGCCGGCTCATGGGTGATGCCATCGCCGATAAGGTCGGGCCGATCTGGGGCGTGGGTGAGGATGGCGAATTGGCCAATATGTGGAAGCCTACCGCACAAGAAGGGCTGTGGTTTATGGCTGGCAGCTTGGCGCAATGCCGCATCTACTCAAAGTATCTGGCGCTTCAGATCAAGGCGCGGGAAGAAGGCATGATCCCACGAGGATAGCGCTTACGCGACACTCCCCGGGTCGCAATTCGCCCCGCAGAGCACAATGCCAATCCGCGCCCCCGCCGGGGCGCGCCACGCGCCGGAAAGCAAAGCCGCGAGCGCCGCAGCACCACCCGGTTCGGCGACGATGCGCAGCTTTTCCCATAACCAACGCCGTGCCGCGATAATCGCCTCATCCGGCAGGGTCACGCAGGTGGCCTTGGTTGCGCCGAGCACCTCAAAAGCCAAACGCCCGGCACGACGTGCGCCCAGGCTATCGGCGGCGATGCCACCCACCGGCACATCTACGGGCGCACCCGCCTTTTGCGCCATCGTCAACGTCGCGCAGGCTTCCGGTTCCACCACCACAAGGCCGGCACGGCCCGCATACCAGGCGCCAATGCCGCCAAACAGGCCGCCACCGCCCGCCGCCACCAGCACATGGGTTACTTCCGGCGCATCCTGTTCCAATTCCAGCCCGATCGTGCCCTGGCCGGCCAACACCTCGGCCTGGTCATAGGCATGGACCAGCATGGCGCCCGTTTCCGCCGCGCGGGCTTCGGATGCGATGCGCGCTTCCTCATAACTCGCCCCGCCCACCACCAAACGCGCGCCGAAGCTTTCAATGCGCGTGCGCTTCACCGCGGGCGTCGGCGCGGGGACAAAGATTTCCGCCGGCACGCCAAGGCTTTGCGCAGCAAAGGCCACCGCCGCGCCGTGATTGCCGCCGGATGCCGCAACCACGCCCGCCGCAGGCACCGCGTTCGAAAGGAGCCGATTAAAAGCCCCGCGCGGCTTGAAGGATCCCGTCACTTGCAGGAATTCCAGCTTCAGCGTGACCGGGTGTTCCGTCCCCAATTCATGCGGGGCCAGGCGCAGCACGGGGGTGCGCCGGATATGGGGGGCAATGCGCGCCATGGCGGCGCTGATGTCGGTCTGTGCAATCATGCGCCGAGCCTGCCCTGCGCGCCCCGCCCCGGCAAGCGCTTCCCGCGACGGGGCCTTTCTGGCATGGTAGCTTCTGGAAAAGGCGCGGAACCGAGCGCCGCCACGGGAAGGGGCTGGCGCGATGGCGCTGGCGGAGAATGCTCATCCACGCAAGTGCCGCAGCTTTGGGGTCAGACGCAGTGCTGTTTCGCGGCCCATCCGGCGCAGGCAAATCAGATCTGGTGCTGCGCTTGATCGGGCGCGGCTGGCAACTGGTTGCGGATGATCAGGTGATGCTTGAAGGCGAAACACTCAGCGCGCCGCCCGCCTTGCGCGGGATGCTGGAAATCCGTGGGGTCGGGATTTTGACCGCGCTGCCGGTGGCGGAAAATGCGCGGCTTTGCCTAATGGTGGATTTGGCAGCACGCGAAGACGTACCCCGCCTGCCGGAACCGGATTACTGGGAAGGTCCGGCCGGCGCCGTACCGCGCATGACGCTGCATGCCTTCGAAGCTTCCGCCTGCGACAAGATCATTCACGCGCTTGGCGCCGCCACTGGGCGCCTGCAGCAAAAGGTCGGGGCCTTCGCGGCATGAGCAACCCTATGCGCGAAATCATTCTGGTCACCGGGCTTTCCGGCGCGGGCAAGGCTTCCATCCTGCGCGTGTTGGAAGATTTGGGGTTCGAGACAGTGGACAACCCGCCCGTCGCCATTCTGGAATCGCTGGTGGGTGATGGGGTTTTGCCGCTTGCCGCAGGGATTGATGCCCGCACGCGGGATTTCGATGCCGCCGCCGTGCTGCGCGTGTTGGATCGGTTGCGGCTCCGTTCCGACATCAATGTCTCCTTGATTTTCGCAACCGCCGAGGATGAGGCGCTGCTCCGCCGCTACACCGAATCGCGCCGCCGCCACCCGCTGGCGCCGGGTGGTCCCATGGGCTCACGCGTGCTGGAAGGGATTGCGCGGGAAAAGGCGCTGGTGGAGGCGCTGCGCGATACTGCGGACCTCACGATTGATACGTCAGACCTGCCGCTGGCCGATTTGCGGCGCATGATCGAAGGGCGTTTTGCCCCGGATGCGGCGGCGGGCTTGGCGGTTTCCGTGCTTTCCTTCGCCTATCCGAAAGGCCTGCCGCGGGAAGCGGATCTGGTTTTTGATGTCCGGTTTTTGCGCAATCCGCATTACGACCCGGTGCTGCGCCCCATGACCGGCCAGGCAGCGCCCGTTGCTGCCTTCATTGAAGCCGATCCGGATTTTTCGGCCTTTTGGCAGAGGTTACGGGATTTTCTTGAGCTTTTGCTGCCGCGTTACGCTGCTGAGGGGAAAAAATATTTCACGATTGCGGTGGGCTGCACCGGGGGGAAGCATCGGTCAGTCCTTGTCGCGGAACGCCTGGCAGGGCATCTTCGCGCTTCTGGTTGGCGGGTTGATCTTGCCCATCGGGAATTGAAAATCGCCGGTGGACAGTCTAGCGCCACCGGTCCTTCCTTCGCTGCGGGCCAGGGGGCCCTTTCGCAAGAATCATGATTGGTCTTGTTCTGGTTTCCCATGGCAGGTTGGCCGAAGAATTGCGGCTGGCCATGGAACATATTGTCGGGCCGCAGCAGGCGGTGGCGACAGTCTGCATCGGCCCCGATGATGATCTGGATCTGCGCCGGCAGGATATTCGCAATTCCATCGCCAGCGTGGATCAGGGTGATGGCGTGGTGGTGTTGACTGATATGTATGGCGGCACGCCTTCAAACCTGGCCGTGCAGATGGTAGAAAATGGCAAGTCAGTGGAAGTGCTGGCGGGGGTGAACCTGCCTTTGCTGGTGAAGCTTGCTAAGATTCGCCGCAGTGAACCGCTGCATGAAGCGTTGGATCACGCCAAGGCGGCAGGCCGAAAATATATCGCACTCGCGCGGGATGTCGCGGCCGCCAAGCAAAATGGCAGCGCCAAGGAATGAACGGAGCAGCCCCAGACCCTTTTTCTGGCGGCATGGTACTGCGCCGCAGCGTTGTTATCCCGAATAGTCGCGGCCTTCATGCCCGCGCGGCGGCCAAGCTGGTTGCCTTGGCGGAACGCTATTCGGCTTGCGTGAATGTATTGCGTGATGGGCAAAGCGTGCCCGCCGTTTCCATCATGGGGCTGATGATGCTGGGTGCGGGGCGCGGTGCTGAAATTGTGATTGAAGCGGAAGGCTGGGACGCCAAGGAAGCTTTGGACGCGGTGGCAGCCTTGGTGGAGGCAGGCTTCCATGAAGAGTGAGACGCCCGCCCGCCCGCGCAGCACCAAAACGCCCAAGCGCCGGGAAAAACTGCTGCGCGGCATTCCGGTTTCCCCCGGCATCGCAATCGGCCCCGCGTTTGATACAAGCGAAGCCCCGGCAGAGGCACCGCGCCGGCGTATCACGACGGAGGCGATTGAAGCCGAACGCGTGCGCTTAGCGGATGCGGTGGCGTTTTCGCGCAAGCAAGTCACCAAGCTGAAAACCCGCATCGCCATCCTGCCCGAAGAAGCGCAGGAAGAAATCGCGCCCTTGCTTGATGCGCATTTGCTCATGCTCGGCAATTCGCGGCTCATCCGCGGCGCGCGCAAACGGATCGAGACTGAATTGCTCGCCGCTGAGACCGCCATCACCGATGAGGCGGCGGCAATTTCGGATGCCATTCTGGGCACGAAGGATGATGATCGCGCTGGGCTTTCGCGCCGCGCGACGGAAGTGCGCGATATTGCGCGGCGTGTCACGCGCAACCTGACCGCAACGCCCTTTCGCAGCCTGAAGAATCTGCCCGAAGGCTGCATCCTGATCGCCGAGGAACTCACGCCATCAGACGCCGCGCTATTGGACCCGGCGCGCATTGCCGGTGTGGCGACCGATGAGGGCGGCGCGGATGGCCATACCGCCATCATGTTGCGTGCGCTTGGCATTCCTTCCGTGCTTGGCGTGCCGGGGCTGACGGAATCGGTGCGGCGCGATGATGTGGTAGTGTTGGATGGTGCGGCGGGGAGTATCGCCATTCACCCGGAAGCCGCGACGCTGACGGCTGCGAAGGAAAAACTGGCGGCTTATGCGCGGGAACGCGCGCGGCTTGGGCGGCTGCGTCGCCTGCCAGCCGTGACCACCGATGGCGAAGCCGTGGAATTACAGGCCAATCTGGAAATTCCGCAGGAATTGCCGCTGATTGCGCAAGCGGGCGCGCAGGGTATTGGGCTGCTGCGCACCGAATTCCTGTTCATGAATCGCGAAGATTTGCCGGATGAGGAAGCGCAATGCGCGGCCTATCGCCAAATCCTGGAAGCCATGGGCCAGGACCCGGTGACCATTCGCGTGCTGGATTGGGGTGGGGAGAAGGATATCGCAGCGCTGGCCGAAGGAATCGCGCCGACCCATGCCGGCGCCAATCCGGCGCTTGGGCTGCGCGGCATCAGGCTTTTGCTGCGCCGGCCGGAATTACTGGAAGTGCAATTCGCCGCGATTCTGCGCGTGGCGGCGGAAGTGCCGGATGGGCAGGTGCGGCTTTTGTTGCCGATGGTGACCATCCCCGAGGAAATGAAGCAGGCGCGTGATATTTTTGACCGCGTGGCGCGGCGGCTCCGCCGGCGGGGTGACAAGCTGCCGGAAAATTTGCCCCTGCTGGGCGCCATGATCGAAACGCCAGGTGCGGCGCTGGCCGCGGATGCGATTGCGCTCGAAGCGGATTTCTTTTCAATCGGCAGCAATGATCTGGCGATGTACACACTGGCCGTGGATCGCGGCGATGCGGAGGTGGCGTATCTTTATGACCCGCTACACCCTGCCGTGCTGCGCCTGATGCAATTCGCCACCGAAGCGGCGCTACGGCTGCGCATGCCGGTTTCGATTTGCGGAGAAATGGCCGGCAATCCGCAATTGATCCCGCTGCTGCTGGGGCTTGGCATTCGCAGTTTTTCGATGAATGCATCGGCCATTCCGCGCGTGAAGCAGGCGGTGCGCAGCCTTGATATCGGTGATTGCGCGCGCTTCGCCCGCCGCGTGATGGAACAAAGCGACCCGGCGCGCATCCGCGAATTGGTGGCGGGGTTTGCGGCGGGGGCGGGGGAGAAGGCCTGAGGCGCGCGCTGGCCTATGGGTGGTCGTCGTAAATCAGGACGGGATTGATGGTGCGCGATGGGCGCGGGCCCCAACGGATGGGGGGCACCGCCACTTCCGGGCCGCGCACAATGAAGGAATTCAGCAACTGATCGAGCCCATCGCGGATCCTGCGCCAATGGTCCAATTGGCGGCGTTCCAATGATGTCTGCACGACCAAGCCGCGAAACACGCGATACCATTCGCAGCTAATCGGCTGAAAGGGTGTTTCGGTAGGTTGCTGATCGAAACGCGGGCTCACATTGCATTCGAAGAATTCCGGCCATTCCTCGCCGGTTTCGGGATTGCGGGCCAATTCGATAGGTTTGAAGATATCACTCGGCAATACCCGGGTTTCCGCCGGGCTACCGCGCGCCGGGAAATAGATCAGCCCATCGGGTGGCGGTGGGCCGTTGGGGCCATCCAGGCGGGTGCTGGCCTCCTTGGTTTGCACTATGCCAAGGGTATGGCCGTTTTGGAGAAGCCCGGCGACGGTTTCGGCCGCGCTTGAATTCCAGGCGACACTGACGCGCACGCGCATCGCCTCTCGCCAATAGCGTTCCGGCGGCAGGCCAATCAGGCGGATCGGCCTTAGGTCATCAACGCGCAGGCCCAGATCAAAGGACCCATCGCCATCGCGGATATGCAAATGCGCCCGCGGGATGCGAAAGACGATGCCGCGAACCTCGGTCTCCATCGCTGTCCAGCGGCGTTCCTGCGCCAATGCTGATTGGAACGGCCACAGCATCGCAAGCAGCAGAAACACCAAGCTTCCCATGACCGGCATGGATTTGGTCGTAGTCCCAGCGAAAACCCGCATCATGCCACCCCCGCCAGAATGGCACGCAGTGCCAGCATTGCCGCCAGCCCCACCAATAGCGCCGGCAGCAAATTGCGCCCGAAGGCCAGGCACACCGCAACACCAACCCCAAGCCCGCCAAGCCGCGCTGCCAGCGGTACATCGGCCAGCGCCCCGGATGGCGCGATGATGGCCAGCATGACAAAGGCCGAAAGCGTTGCCTGCGCAATCGCCGTCGCCCAGGCGATCACGGGATGATCGCCGCCAAGCCCACCGGCCAGCCAAACGCCGGCACTGCGCAGCAACAGGCAGGCAAGCGCAGTCAGCGCGAGCGCGATATCAGCGGCTTCCACGCGCACGCCCCCACAGGAAAGCCGCAGTGCCGCCAATAATCCCCGCCGCCAAAAGCCCCATGGAGGATGGCAGGATCATGGTCAGCCCCGCCGCCGCCGCGCCGCACAGAATGGCGCGGCGCGGCGCAGGCTTGTCCAGATCCGCCGCCAATAGCAGCGCGTAATAGAGCGGATTGACGAATAGCAGCGCCGCGCGCGCGTGATCATCCAACATGCCCGCGACGTAAAACCCCGCAAGCGCCGCAAGCCCCGCCACCACCCAGCTTGTCAGACCAAAACCGAGAAACCAGGCAAGCCGCGCTTGTGCCGCAATTTCAGGAAAGGCGCGCATCGCCGCCGCCCAGGGTGTGACCGCGATGAAGGGAATGGCGGGGATCAGGCGCTTGCGATCGGTCGTGCCGAAAAGCGGGGTGATGGCAATCGCCATAGGCAGAAAACGCGCATTCACGGCAATGGCGCCCATCACCGCGGGCGCAAGCCCGCCGGCAAAACCCGTGCTGGCGGCTTGCACCAGCACAAGCTGGCCAGGCATGCCATAAATCGCCCAGCAGGCAACCAGCGCCCAACCAGGCGGCAACCCCGCTTCGCGCACCGCCGCCCCGAAGGCGAGGAAGGTTGCCGCCATGGCAATACCCGCAGCACCCACGGCATCGCGCGCCCCAAACAGCGCCGCGCCGCGAGATGACGTGACGCTACCCATCCTTGTGCGGATACATAATAGCGTAGGGCGAACCAGCCTTCATGCCCTAAAGCTTCACCACACCCGCGCCAATCAGCCCTGCCAACCGCGCTGCGATCGCGCTTTGCGCATTGGCATCCAAACCCAGCAGGCGATGAATACCGGTGGCGAGTTCCGCTTCAGTCGTCGCCGGGCGCAGTACCAAAAGTTTTTCCGCAGCAGCAGCGATTTCGCGTGGAGAAACAGCAGCGGCGCGGCGCAAATGGGCGCCAGCCGCGCGGCGATCCCTCGGCGCAATCGCAGCACCTTCTGCCAGCAGAAAACCCTGTTCTTCCTTCACGCCGTGCAATTGCCGCGCAAGCGCCAAAGCCTGGCGCAGGGCATCGCGAGCGGGCGCGGGAAGCGCTTCCAGCCCCCAGAGCAAGCGCACGCGTTCGCCAAGGCTTTCAGTCGTGATCGGCGCTTCAACGGCGATGATTTCCGCAAGAATACCGGCCAAAGTTGCGAAGGGTACATCGGCAATGGCAGTATCCTTCGGCACTTCCGGCGCGGCTTCGCGGTAGGGCTCAGCCAGGCCGGTTTCCGGTGCGGGTGCTGCTACTTCCGGCGTGGTGGCGGGCGCGGCGCCGAGCAGGGTTGCGATACGTGCAGCCTCAGCCTCTGGCCGGCCATACCAGGAAAGCGACCAGGCGCGCGTCAGCTTCCAGCCCATGGCTTGAAGCGCACTATCGCGGCCCCTTTCGCGATCGCGCGCGCAACGCAGCGCCGCCCAATCTCCCGCATCTGCTTCAACGCCCAGCACATAATTTCCGGCATCGCGCGCCGCGACATCCAGGAACAGGCCCGCCATGCCAACACGCGGCACGGCTTCCTTGCCCGCGGCTTCAACAGCTTTGCCAATGGCAGCGGCCAAAGGTGCGACCTGGGTTTTTGCAGCAGTGGCGCGCGGTGCATCCCCGGCGGCGGCGAAGGCGAGGAAGGATTTGAGCGTCGCCACACCTCTGCCGGAAGCGCGCGCCAGATCAATGTCATCAGCCCCGATGGAGGAAAACACAATGCAGCGCTTCTTCGCGCGGGTGATCAGCACATTCAGCCGGCGTTCACCGCCATCGGCAGAAAGCGGGCCGAAGCGCATGGCAAGTTTGCCATCTGCGCCGCGCCCATAACCCACCGAAATCATGATCGAATCGCGTTCGTCACCTTGCACGTTTTCCAGGTTCTTCACGAAGAAGGGTTCATCCGGGTGGGCCGCGAAAAACGCTTCAGTATCCGGGTTTTCGCGCCGCGCTGCTTCAATGGCGTTCAGAATGGCGTCACGCTGACGGATGGAAAACGCCGCGACACCCAGCGTATCGCCAGGGGTTTCGCGCGCATGGGCAATGACAGCTTCAGCCACTGCGCGGGCTTCTTCCGCATTGGTGCCGGTGCCGCCCGTGTCAAACCGTCCTTCAACACGCCGCAGTGAAAGCCCAAGGGCGGCTGACCGTGCGCGCGGCGATGGCAGAATGAAAAGCCGGCCATCGTAGAATTCCGCGTTGGATGTCGCGATCAGGCTTTCATGCCGGCTGCGATAATGCCAGCGCAGCATGGCTGATGGCAGGCCGCGCGCATTACAAAGGCCCAGGATACTTTCCACATCCCGCGCCGCGACAACATCGGCGGTATTCTCAGCGGTTTCTTCGCCTTCCTCACCCGTCATGCGCTGAAAGAAACGCGTGGGCGGCATTTGCTTGTCATCACCCACCACCACCACCTGCCGGCAGCGTGCAATGGCGCCCAAGGCATCCACGGGTTCCACCTGGCTCGCTTCGTCAATCACCAGCAGGTCAAAAGAAAGTCCGGGCTTCAGCCCATGCGGTGGGCTCAGGAATTGCGCGACCGAAAGCGGGCTCATCATGAAAATCGGCTTGGCCTTTTGCACGGCCTGGGAGGCACGCAGCAGCAATTCGCGCACCGGCAAATGGCCGCGCTTCTTTTCCATCTCTCCACGCAGCACGGTCATCCCCGGCGCGCCATCGCGCACTTCTTTCACCCGCAGCGCATGGGCGTAAGCGGCTTCGGCGCGGGTCAGCGTAATGCGCGCGCGGTCGGCTTCGCGGAAATCCTCAACCAACCGATCCGCCGCCGCACCATCAAACGCCGCGAGTTCCGGACGCTGCGCCATGGCAGCGCGGAGTAAGGCTTCATGTAGCGCAAAGGAAAACACATCCTCAGCCGCTTCGGGCGCGATGCGCCCATCCGCCAAACGTTCCAGCAAGGGCTCCAGCCCCGTGGCAGCGGCAGCCGCGCGGCGCCAGCCCAGCCATGCATCGATTGCTTCCGGCGCCGCCGCCCAATCGCCAAGCCGCGCGGCGAGTGCGGCAAAGGAAGCTTCATCCGCACCAAAGGCGATACGTGCATCAAGCCCTGTTGTTTGCTGCACTTCCCGAAAGGCATCGAGTGCAGCTTGTAGCGGCCCGGGTTCTGCCGGCTTGGCGCCATCGGCGAGCGCCGTCAGCGCCGCCGCGCCATGGGTTTTGCGCCACGAGAGCAAGGCGATAAGCGGCGCGGAATCACTCGCCTCCCCCTGCCAAAGAGTACCAAAGGCTGAGCGGCCCAAAGCATCACCTTGGCGCAAGGCCTCACGCGCCGCCTGCCCGGCCAGCGCGGCATCCAACGCGGGCAAAGGGTTTTCCGCATCACGCACAATGCGCGCCGCAAGCGTTTTGGCATCGCGCCGCGCGCCGGAAAGAAAGCCGAAAACCCCACTGGCTTCGGCGAGCGTAGCGCGCGCTTCCGCAATGCCCGCCACATCCAAAGCGCCCGGCAAAAGCTGAGGATCCGCCTTGGCTTTCTGCAAAGCGTCCAGCGCCTGTACCAAAGCTTCGAGCGGCGCCACATCCCCAGCCCAGGCTTCGTACTTCAGCGCCGCCGCATCATGCGCCGGCGCCGCGAGCAAGGCCGGGCGCAAGGCAAGCGCGCCCTCCGCCGCCTTCGGCCCAGCTTCCGCGCCAAGCGCTGCCCCTGCCGCAGCAAAGGCGCGAATCCAAGCGGGCAGCCGCCCCAGCAGCCGATCCGCATCGGCGGGGCCGATATCGGCCATCACGCCGCGCCAGGGGCTTTGCGCGCCGCCATCCGCCGCATAGCCCGCCAGCAGCTTGATCGCATCGCGCCGCGCTTCAATCGCGCCTGCATCCCATTCCGTGGCACTCACGGAAAAATCCGGCGCCGCAACACCGCGTTGCCGCAGCGCCACCAGCGCACCAATCACCTGATGCAGCGCAAGGCCCGAAGCGCCAACCGTTCCGCGCATCGCTGCCGCATGGCGATTGATCCGCCCGCGCAGCGCCCCCAAGCGGCGCACCACCGCTTCGCGCTCCGGCTTCGGCGGCATGGGCAGGGAAAGTGTCGCGCGCAATTCATCCAACACCGCGCGCTTGGATTGCTTTTCCGAATGCAATTCCAAGCAGGCAGCGCCAAGGCCAATGCTTTCCAGCCGGCGCTTTACCACCTCAAGGGCTGCGAGTTTCTCAGCCACGAACAAGACGCTCCGCCCATCCAGCACGGCCTGGGCGATGATATTGCTGATGGTCTGGCTTTTGCCGGTGCCGGGCGGACCCTGGATCACGACATGCCCGCCGCGCCGGACGGCTTCCGCCGCCAAAGCCTGGCTGCCATCCACATCCATCACGTGGTCAAGCCGCTCCACCGGGATTTCCACATCCACATCGGCGTCATCAGCAAAGACTGGCGGGATCGAAAGCGCCTCACCACCCACCAAAGCGCGCACCATGGGGTGATTGGCCAGGCCTGGATTTTCCTCAGGGCTAAGGTCGCGCCACATCAGGAATTTGGCGAAGGAAAATAGCCCAATCGCAAGCGCATCCGCATCCACGCGCCAATTCGCGCGTTCCGCCACCAGCGCTGCGACGGCTTCCGCCCAGGCGGTTGGCGTATAGGCCTCAGCATCGAAATCCGGCAGCGTGGCCTTGAAGTTCACCTTGAGCATTTCGCGGAGCGACAGGTTCTCCGCGATATCGCCAACCGCCCCGCGTAGCTTGAAGTTCTGCGAAACGCCTTCGCGTTCCAGCGCCACCGGCAGCAGCGCCAAAGGGGCGCGACGTTCGGTCTCAGGCGTCGCAGGATCGCGCCAGATCAGCGCACCGAGCGCCAAATAAAGCGTCGGCACGCCGGTTTCTTCGCGGGCCGTGCGTGCATCCTGCATGATGTCGCGCAGCCGGCGCACAAGGTCTGTCGGCGGCAATTGGACACGCAGCTTGTCATCGCGCTGATAGTCTTCGCGCGCTGCGTCAGCCTTAGCGGCGCTGATGCCCTCCACCTTCACCTTGGTGGAACGCGCACGGCGCGGCTTGCCGGGGCTGGCTTCTTCCGGCGCGGCTTCGGGTGCGGCGGCCGAGGCTTCAAAGCCAAAGGCGCGGCCCGCTTGCAGCGCGCCAAGGACGAAATCCGCATCCTCATCATCAATGATCATAACGCCGCGCGATGCACCCGGCTTCGGCAGGGAAAGCAACCGGTTGCGGGTGGAAAGGTCAAGCAGGCCCCGGCGGGCTTCTTCCAGCGCGGCGCGAAGATCCGTCATGGGGTTTATTTTTTCCGGAAAGCGAAGGTGATCAGGAGGACGCAGCCGACCAGCGCCAGAATAGCCATCATGCCTTGGACAACTTCGAAATTCGGGGAGTCGCGCTGGATGAAAACGGACGCAGCCGCGGCGCCCATCATCATCAGGGTTTGCAGTATCCATTCCATCCAAGCGCCCCTCACCCATCGGCCGCGGCGGGTGCCACAGCCGATCGGCAGTCTTGCATATCCGGGGGTCCAGTCGAAGGGTGATTTTCAGGTGGCTGGCGGCGAGTTTGGCAGCATACGGTTTTCCAATGCTTCGATACGGCCAAGGGATGCCTTGAGTAACGAAATCAGCTCCGCCACCTGCTGTTCGCGCAACAGGTCCAGTTTTTCATGCAGCAGGCTGATTTCAGCCTCGGCACGGATATTCACCTGGTAATCGGCGATGGACCGGATGCGGTCTATATCTGACTGGCGGTTCTGGCTCATCATGATGATGGGCGCCGTATAGGCCGCCTGGAAGGACAGCATCAGGTTCAGCAGGATGAAGGGATAGGGGTCCCAGGCACCGCCGCCCAAAGCCACATTGGCAATCAGCCAGACCACCAATAGCCCGGACTGGATCAGGATAAAGCGCCAGGACCCGACAATTGCCGCCACCAGGTCGGAAAGCCTTTCGCCGAGCGTCAGCGGCGGCGCCGGGCCTTCACCCCGCCGCCTTTTCCGCGCCCGCGACAAAGCGGT
>JBILPX010000289.1:0-4360 GCA_044373565.1 Roseomonas sp. | reverse complement strand
AATTTCCGCCACTTTGGGGTCTGTGCGACGCGCCATCAGTTCTGGTGGGAAGGCGGGGGCTGGTGCTTCCCCCCGTTCCGCAGTCAGGACCGCGATGCGCGCGCGCGAACGGTCGGTTTCATCCAGCACCACATTCAGCGCTGCGCGCACGCGCGTATCATCCAGGCGGATGAGGGGTTGGCCGGCAGCCACGATGGCGCCTTCACGCGCAAGCACTTCGCCGATAATGCCGCCTTCCAGATGCTGCACATTGCGGCGATTCAATTCCACCATCAGCGTACCTGGGGCGACGACAGCGCTGTCAATCATGGCAAAGGCGCCCCAGCCGAAAACACCGCCCACGCCAAAGAGAATGGTAAAAAGCCCAAACCGCAAGGGCCGCCAGATGGGCGCCTTGGACGGTGTAGCAGTTACATCAAGTGCGGGTTTTTTATGGTCCATGGCCCCAATCCCTCAGTTCTTGGCGATGGCCGTGATAGGGCGCGGCGGCTGGGCTGGGCGTGTCAGCCGCGGCAGGATTTCATCGCGCCGACCAAAGGCTTCCACCGCCCCAGCCCGCATCAACAATATCTTGTCGACAGCAGCAAGGATGTTGGCGCGATGTGTGATGATCACCGTAGTAACGCCTTTTTCGCGCAGGCGGCCAAGCGCCATCGCCAAAGCCGCTTCCCCGTCAGCGTCCAAATTTGAATTGGGCTCATCCAAAACCACAAACTGGGTTGCGCCGTAAAGCGCACGTGCAAGCCCGACGCGTTGGCGCTGCCCGGGCGAAAGCCCCCGCCCGCCTGGGCCAAGGGGCGTGTCATAGCCCTCAGGCAGATGCAGGATCAGGTCATGCAGCCCGGCATCCCGGGCCGCGGCCACCACTTTTTCTGAATCAACAGCACCCAGGCGCGCAATATTTTCGGCCACAGTGCCTTCAAACAACTCCACATCCTGCGGCAGATAACCCAGATACTGGCCCACCTGATCACGTGGTATGCGCGCCAGATCGGCGCCATCCAGCCGCACCGCCCCCCCGCGTGGTGGCCAAATGCCCAAAAGCGCGCGCGCGAGGCTACTTTTGCCCGCCGCACTTGGCCCAATCACGGCGAGCGATTCACCCGGCTGCAAGGCAAAGCTCACGCCACGCAGCACCACAATATCGGTTCCCGGCACGGCCAGAACTAGGTTTTCAACCGCTAGGGCCCCCTGGGGTGCAGGCAGCGACATACCCTGTTTTTCCGCTGGAGCGGCCGCCAGAAAATCACAAAGCCGCCGATGCGCCGCACGCGCAGTCATCGCCTGCTGCCAAAGTGCAACCACCTGCATGCTGGGCGCCAGGGCACGCGCCAGGATGAAGGTCGCGACAATCATCGCACCGGGTGTGATGGCCTGTTCAATCACCAACAGGGCACCGAGCCCCAAGGCCAGAACGCCCGTCAGCGCCAATTGCAGAAACTTTATGACGGACGAAAAACTGCCAGCGATCTGGCTTGCGGTTTGCTGCTGGTTCAGCATCGCCAAATGGCGTTCCTGCCAGCGCTGCCAAACCCCCGACCGCATCCCCATGGCTTCTGCGGTTTCGGCATTGCGGATGCTGGCTTCCACGAAGGCATAGGCCTGCACGTTATTATTGGACGCTTCGGCCAGTTTTTTCGTAGACAGAAAAGCCTGCGCCAAGGCGCTGCCAATCACAATGAACACAGCAACCGTGCCAAAGAAGGCGAAAAAGGGATGCACTATATAGAGAATAACCAGAAACACCGGTATCCACGGCACATCGAGCGACGTAGTGAGCCCCGTCGTCGAAACGAAGGACCGAACCTGTTCCAGATCACGCAATGGCTGGGCCCCCACCCGGTCACTGCCGCGCAGGCTGCCATGTACAAACAGCGCCTCAAACACGCGCGACGACAGTCGCCGGTCAATCAGGCGCCCAAGGCCGATCAGCGCAAAGCTGCGGCAGCATTCCAGTATGCCGTACAGCGCGATAAGAAAAAGCGAAATGAGGGTCAGTGCCAAAAGGGTCGCTTCGCTCTGGCTTGTGAGAACCCGATCATAGACCTGCATCATGTAAACGGAGCCGGTCAATTGCAGAAGGTTTACAACGAAACCAATGGCAAAAAGTAACGCTAGCGCGCCCTTCATTTCCCCGAGGATGGCATAGACCGGCGAAGCAGGCCCTTTGCGCAGCATGTTTGGCTTCATTTCTGGCCGACGCGCATTCTACGCCCCTTCAACGGCGACGATTGTTCCGCTTTAGCTTTATCACCGACCATAAATCCGACCCTCGGAACCCGGATAGTTTATACCAAATTTCAAATAATCTGTCGAGAAAGGCGTCGCTTGAGGGGGTGGGCAAAGCGCAAAATGGCCCGGTAGCCGAGGGGGCTGCCTAAGCCAGTCCATGCGACACCGGGCCGGTCAGCGGCGTCCGGAGCCAGGGCAGAGCATTTGGCCCAATGACAAATCCACCCCAGTGATTTCACGAACAATGTCTGCTGCGTTAATGCCCGGGGCAGACATGCCCCGGGGCGCTACAGGATGAAATCCGTCGCCAAAAGCGTCGAAACGCCCTGAATCGTAATCTCCATATCGGCCCGGGCATCGCCATTCACATCCGCCTGGAGAACCCCGCCGGCAAAGCGAAGCTGCCCGGCAACCCGGCCAAAGCTCGCGTCGCCGATGAAAGCAAAGGCTTGGTTACCCGAAAGCCGCGTATTTGCGTCAATCGTGGCCAGATCAATCCGATCCCCCTCTGCCTGGCTGAAGGCGGTGATCAAGTCCCGGCTGGTCCCAACCACGCTATCGGCCAGCGCCGTGAAGCGGAATAAATCCGACCCAGTGCCGCCGGTCAGGACGTCTCGCCCGGCGCCGCTGATCAGCAAGTCATTGTCGGTACCGCCATCAAGCGTGTCATTGCCAGTCAGGCCCGATAGCGTGTCATTACCGCCTAAGCCCAGGAGTAGGTCATTGCCCGCAAGCCCGTTCAGGCTGTCATTGCCGCCTGCGCCATTCAAGGTATCGTTACGTGAGGTGCCATTCAGCACCCGGTCCGCCTCAACTGCGGTCATCATCAGGCTATAGCTGCCCCTGGATGCTTCGAACCCTTGGGCGCTCAGGTAATATGTGCCGCTTGTTGTCGCCGTAAAGGAAAGCCGGGAATTCATGCCCGCCGCATCATCATTGAAGGCCAATTGCTGGCCAGTTGCGCTCAGCAAACGCAGGTAGGTATCAAGTGACGAACCCGCGGCGGCATCCATCGCGAAGCTGTACCGCCAACCGGCGCTTAGGGTCACGCGGAACCAATCCTGATCCCCGCCAAAATCAATGCTGGAAGTTTGTGACGCGCTTACCGAAAGCGACGTTACGGTTGCGGCATTCCCCGCAATCACATCCATCGGCGTAGGCAAAGTGGGTGAGGTATCCATCAAAGCGCCGATATCAAGCCGCCCCCCGGTTGCCACAAAGCCACCGAGTGATGGGGTTGCCGCTGCGCTGCTCAGCAATGCAGCGCGAATTTCTGCCGCACTCGCATTCGGGTGCTCCGCCGCATAAAGCGCTACCGCGCCGGTCACATGCGGTGCCGCCATGGAGGTACCGCTATAGGTGCCATAGCGCCCACCAGGCAGGGTGGAATAAATGGATGATCCTGGCGCGGCGATATCCACCGTCGTCGCCCCGTAATTGGAAAAGGATGACAAGCCGCCTGTATTTGTAAGCGACGCGACGGATACCACCGCCTCATACCCGGCAATCGCGGTTGTCGTGTAATTGGCGGGATAAGTCGCCTGCACATCATTGTTAAGGGCTGAATTGCCCGCCGCGGCGATGAACAGGATATCCTTTTGCGCTGCGCGCCCGATCGCGTCGTTCAATTGTGCGGAATAACCGCCACCGCCCCAGGAATTATTGGTGGCGATGAAATCTTCAACGCCAGTCGCGCGTATGGCGGCATCAGTGAAATAGTTTACCGCATTGATCGCCCCGCTAGAGGCACCAGAACCGCTGGCAGAAAGAAATTTCAGCGCTACCATCTGGATGTTCCAATTCACCCCGGCAACGCCAACACCATTGCCGCCGATGCCGCCGATGGTGCCGCCAACATGGGTGCCGTGCCCATTATCATCATAGGGGTCATTGTCATTATTGACGAAATCCCAGCCGATCAAATCATCGCGATAGCCATTGCCATCCTCATCGGCGTCATTTTCCCAACGCCGGTCATTCAGCAAATCGCCGGCATCGATTCGGCCATTGCGGTTGTAATCCATCACATAGGAAGCATTGGCCGCGCCGTTCAGATCGCGGAAAGTGATCAGGCCATCCGTATCAATGTCATTTAGCCGGGCACGGAAACTTGTTGGGATTTCGCGCT
>JBILPX010000288.1:0-4364 GCA_044373565.1 Roseomonas sp. | reverse complement strand
AAGAGGGCGGGTTGACCGGATGCGCGACCAGGCAACGCGCACGGCCGGGAAGCCCCTCGGTAAAGGCGCTGGCTGGTATGCCGGAGGTTGAAGATGCCAGCACCACATCCGGCCCACAAAGCGCATCAAGCCGCGCGAAAAGCTCCCGCTTTGGCTCCACACGCTCCGGCCCGTTTTCCTGCACATGCGCCGTCCCCGCGACACAGTCTTCCATGCTGGCGGCAGCGCTGATGCGTGCGGCGATCACGCCAGGCGCTTCGGTGATCAGCCCTGCCTCGGCCAAGTCCTGAAGGCTCTGCCCGATAAGGCCAAGTGCCGCCTGAGGCACCCCCACCACCGGGTCCCAAATCCGCACATTATGGCCGGCACGGGCGAAAACCATGGCCCAGGCGCGGCCAATCAGCCCGGTTCCGATGATGGCGATTTGTTCCATGGATGAAATCCTTCACATTGTCGGTCTTGATAGGACATAGATTAAAGGCGATGTAAGGCCGCGTGAGCGAAAGACGCAACGCGCCCCTGCCGGTGCCCCAATCCCCGAACCTGCCGCTTGGCATCAAGCGCTGGCTTGGCTTCATGCTGCTTGGCGGCACCATGGGGCTGGCGGGAATGCTTGCCCTTTGGCGCGCAGTGGCGCGGTTATTCGGGCTGTGAATACTTTTTGGCGGCTTTGGCTGCTGCCCATGATGGGCATGGCGATGGTGCCGGCGGCCTTCTTCAATCTTTTTGCCATGCGCCAGACAGCGCTGATTGGCTGCCTGCTCGGCATTGGTCTGCCCTTCCTTGCCGCGCGCATCATGAAGCGCGGCAGGCGGGGGGATGCCCGCAAGGCTGCCGTACTCATGGGCGTGGCGGCGGGCCTCGCCACCGGGCTTGGCGCCGGGGCAGGGCCGATCATTGGGCTGTTGTTTGCGCTCGGCGCCTGGGGCGGCACGCGGCTGCTTTATGCCGAAATCCCGGAAGCCGCGCCGCCCGCACCACCGCCTCCGCCGCCCTCAGGCCCACTTGCCGAAGCACGTGTGCGCCTTACCGGCATTGAAACCATCGCGGCCCGCGGCAACGAACCGCGCCTGATCCCGGTGGCGCAGGCCATTGGCCAGGTGCTGGATGATCTGGAAGCGCGGCCCGAAGGCATCGCCCGTGCCCGCCGCTTCCTGGTGGTGCATCTGGATGGGTTGGAACGTATCGCCACCCGGCTTGAAGCCGGTGCCACGCCGCCGCCCGCCTTTGGTGTGCTGCTGCGTGATCTTGAAACCGCCGCGCGGCGCTTGCGCGATGATTTGCGCGCCGAAGAAACCGCGGCGCTTGATATCCAGGTAAAGGTGCTGGCCGATAGGCTGCGTGAGGAAGGTTATTCATGAGCGATATTATCACCACCCCCGAAACACGCCGAGCCGAGGTTGAACGCCTCGCTGCCCAGCTTAATGTGACGGACCCCGCTGCGGTGCTCCGCTTCGGGCAGGAAGCGCAAACCCGCGCCTCGGCGGCAGCGGATGCCATGCTGGAAGGGGCCAAGAATCGCGAAGCGGGGGAGGCTGGGCAAACACTCGGCAGCTTGCTCACCACTTTGCGCGGCTTCGATGTTTCGGGGCTTGCGGATAAGCCCGGCTTTTTCGCCCGGATCTTCAACAAGGCGAGTGCGGAAGCGGCGCAGGTGGTCAGCCGTTATGAGGGGCTGAAGGACCAAGTGGAGGCGATTGGCGATAAGCTGGATGCGCATCGCACGCGGCTTCTTGAAGACGTCGAAAAGCTTGAACGCCTTTATGGGGCGACGCTCGATTGGTTCCATGGCCTTGGAGATCACATCGCCGCTGGCGAGATTGTGCTGAACAATACTGACAGAACTGCCATCCCGGATGCTGAAGCGAAGGCCACCGCCGGCGATATGCTCACCGCTCAGAAGCTCCGCGATTTGCGCGCGGCGCGTGATGAACTTGATCGGCGCATTCATGATCTGCGCCTGACACGGCAAGTGGCGATGCAGGCGCTGCCTTCCATCCGGCTCATTCAGGAAAATGACAAGGCGCTGGCGGCGAAGATTCAATCCGTGGTGGCCAATACCGTGCCGCTTTGGCGCCAGCAGCTTGCCCAGGCGCTGGCCATTCAGCGCATGCGTGATGCGGGGCAGACGCTGAAGCAAGCCAATGACCTGACCAATCAATTGCTGACCGCGAATGCGGAGCGGCTGCGCCAAGGCAATGCCGAAGCGCGGACAGAAATTGAACGCGGCGTGTTTGATCTGGCCGCGGTGAAGCAGGCCAATCAGCTACTGGTCGCGACGATTGAAGACAGCCTCAATATCGCCGAACGCGCCCGCGCCCAGCGCGCCGATGCGGCGGTGGAATTGGACAAGGCGGAAGCCGAGATCAGGCGCGCGCTGATGGCGGCAAAGGCTATTCCGCGCGCACCAAAAACCTGAACAAAAAGATACTGGGAGAAGCTTTATATGTTCAGCAAACGCGCCATTCTGGCCAGCGTGCCGGCCTTGCTCGCGGCACCGCACTTCGCCCTCGCCCAAGGCGCGTGGCCCACCGGGCCCATCCGTATCGTGGTGCCCTTTCCACCGGGTGGCGGTGCTGACGGGCTTGCCCGCATCTTGCAGCCCAGGCTTCAATTGGAACTCGGCGTTCCGATCATTATAGACAATCGGCCTGGCGCATCCGGTGCGCTTGGTGCCGCACAAGTCGCGCGTGCCGCCCCTGATGGCAATACTTGGCTGATCATGTTTGATACCCATGCGGTCAATCCCGCATTGATCGACAATATGGGATTTGACACGGAAAAGGACCTAACAGCGCTGATGCTTCTCGGCACCGCTTCCATGGTGCTTACAACGCATCCCTCTCGGCCTTACCGGCGTTTGGAAGATGTTGTTGTGGCCGCCAAGGCAAAGCCTGATACCATCACCTATGGCACCATTGGCAATGGCAGTCTGGCGCATCTGACCATGGCCTTGGCCGGACGCATCGCAGGTTTTCGGCTTGTTCACGTAGCCTATCGCGGCGGTGGCCCCTTGGCGACGGCGGCTGCCTCGGGCGAGGTTGATCTTGCCATTTCCTCCCCGGCTGCCTTGGGCGCGCAAATGCAAGCGGGCACGATCATTGGGCTGGCGCAAACAGCGGCTGAGCCCAGCCGCAGTCTGCCCCCGCTGCCCACCATGGTGGAGGCTGGCATTCCGGGCATTGATGCGCGGGCATTCTGGGGGTTTGGCGGACCGGCGGGCTTGCCGGCTGCCACCCGGCAGCGCATGGAAGCCGCCCTTCGTGCCGCACTGGCCCATCCCGAGACGGCGCAGCGTATCGAGGGGCTAGGCATAGACCTAAACCCGCAAGGGCAGGCGTTCTTTACCCAGTTTTTTGTCACACAGATCGCCACCTGGGGCAGGGTAGTGCGGGATAATAATATCCGCCCGGATTGAACCCGCCCCAAAAGGCAGCGCTTGTTCAACGCCGCCGAAACAACCCGCTCGGATCGCCCAACGGGTTGCGCGGGTCTACATTATCTTCGCGGTGGCCGTTGCCAGCGCTGCCCTTACTGCTGCCCCCAAGCGCGGCGGGCTTGGTCGGCAAATCATCATCTGGCGGCAAGACCTTTTCGCCTTTTCCGGCCATGCCCGCTGCCGTGGCCGCGCCAGCGCCGCCCAACAATGTCCCGAGCAAGCCCCCAAGACCGCCACTGGCCTGCGGCTGCGCGCCGCCGCCCGACATGGCGCCCATCAGCGCACCCAGAACATCACCAAGGCCGCCCTGCTGCTGCTGTTGCTGGGGCTGCCCGCCCATCATGCCTGACAGAACGCTGCCCAATACATCGCCAAGTCCGCCGCCCATATCGGCCTGCGATTGCGGCAGGCGGCCCTGGGGCGTCATGCCATTGATTACCGCGGGCAGAAGCTGCGCCAGGATCCCCGCCATGGCGCCGCCCGAAGCCGCGCCGCCGCCGAATTGTTGCGCCAGCCCGGCCAATTCATCGCCGCCAAAGGCTTGGGCCAGTTTTTCAGGGGCCACAGAGATATTCTCGCCCGATCCGACCCAGCTCTCGACCTCGGCGCCCAGCCCACCCTGCTGCAACTTGCCAACCAGGGATGCGAGGCCATCCGCGGAGCCGCCCCCCATCATGGCCCCCAGCAAATCACCAAGACCACCGCCAGCGCCCTGGCCCCATTGATTGCTCATTGTCATCTCTCCGAAATTCTTAACAACAATAGGCTATTTTTGTATTTCGTCAAAAATTTTGGCCTCGGGTGAACCGCCCCGGGTTTGCCGGAGGCTCCAACTTTCAAATAGGATGGAGCGCTTATGAGCAAGACGACGAACAAGTTTTCCCCTGAAGTCCGTGCCCGAGCGGTGCGGATGTTGCTGGATCAC
>JBILPX010000044.1:0-14319 GCA_044373565.1 Roseomonas sp. | reverse complement strand
CTGCCGGCGACAGCGAACAGTAAACAAACGGCGACGGCCAGCACGAAGGCGATTACCTGGTTCTTGGTCATGGCCGACATGGCGGAACCAATCGCAAGGTAAGCGCCCGCCATCAGCAGGCAGGCGCCATAGCCGGCAGCGATCACGCCATTATCGGGGCGGCCCAGAAAATTCACCGTCATCACCAGCGGGAAGGTCAGCGCCAGCGCAATGGCGCAAAAGGCCCAGGCGGCGAGGAACTTGCCAAGCACCGCCTGCCATTGCGCCATTGGCAGCGTCAGCAGCAATTCAATCGTGCCAAGCCGGCGTTCTTCCGCCCAAAGCCGCATCGTCAGTGCGGGCACCAGAAACAGGAACAGCCAAGGGACGAAGCCGAAGAAGGGGCCAAGATCAGCCTGGCCGCGATTGAAAAAACCGCCCAGGCTGAAGGTCATCGCACCCGCCATCATCAGGAAAATCACGATGAAGACGTAAGCAACGGGGGTCGCGAAATAGCCGGCCAATTCCCGGCGAGCGACCAGTAGGGCAGCGCGCATCAGGCGGCCTCCTGCTTCAGGGTCAAATCGCGGAAAACTTGTTCCAGGGTTTTTCCGGGGGCCTCTAATTCTTTGGGTGTGGCATCGGCCAGCACCTTGCCGCGGGCGATGATGATGGCGCGGGTGCAGACCGCATCCACTTCTTCCAGGATATGCGTTGAAATCACGATGGCCTTTTCGGGCGCCATGCGGCGGATCAATTCCCGCACCTCATGCTTCTGGTTCGGGTCCAGGCCATCGGTTGGTTCATCCAAGACCAACACGGGTGGGTCATGCAGCAGCGCTTGCGCGAGGCCAACACGGCGCTTGAAACCCTTGGATAGCGTTTCGATAGGTTGCAGCCGCACGCCTTCCAATTGCGTCATGGCCATCGCGCGGGCCATGCGTTCATTGGCCTCGGCGCCGTCAAAACCGCGAATGCGCGCGATGAAATGCAAAAACGCTGTGACGGTCATTTCCGGATAGGTGGGCGCCCCTTCCGGCAGATACCCAAGCGCGCGCTTCGCCGCGACAGGTGCTTCAATGACATCCTGCCCACAAATGCGCGCCGTGCCGGCGCTGGGTGTCACGAAACCCGCCAGCATTTTCATGGTGGTGGATTTGCCGGCGCCATTGGGACCAAGGAAGCCCACAACCTCGCCGCGATTCACCGTAAATGACACATCGTCAACAGCGGTGAAGGCGCCAAAGCGCTTGGTCAGGCGCTCGATTTCGATCAGCGCGGCCAAAGCCTATCTCCCATTATCCTGCCTCAACCCGTTATCTGTAAAAGTTGCGCGCGGCGATTTGACCCTTCCCGCCCCGGCTTGCAAGCCCCCAGGGGTAGTGCGTCAGCCGGCATCCAAGGGCGCCATTGAAAGATCATGGCCAAATAGCCTGAGCAAAAGCCGCGCCGCCTGCCCGCGCGGGGAAGCAAGCGCGCCATCGCGGGTCAGCAGCGATTCCGCATCGCGATGGGCAATCTGCACCAGCCGCGAAAACTCATCCGGGTCTTCCCGCGCATCAAACAGCCGGGCGCCGGGCAGGCCCGCCTGCCGGGCGCCCAAAGCATCGCCGCCGCCGCGGGACTTCAAATCCTCCTCAGCGATCACGAAGCCATCTTCCGTATCACGCAACACCAGTAAGCGCCGCCTTTCGCCATCACTCAGGCCCGGTGAATGCACCAACAGGCAGGAAGACGCCTCCCGCCCCCGCCCGACGCGGCCACGAAGCTGGTGCAGCGCGGCCAAGCCGAAGCGTTCCGCCTGTTCGATCAGCATGATGGTCGCTTCGGGCACATCCACGCCCACTTCAATGACGGTGGTGGCGACCAGGATATTGGTCCGCCCGGCGGCGAAATCGGCGAGTGCCGCTTCGCGCACCGAAACATCTTGTAGGCCATGCGCAATGCCAACCCGGCCTGGGAAATGGGCGGAAAGCTCGGCAAAGCGATCCTCGGCCGCGACACTGTCATCCTTTTCGCTGCCGGTGATGGCGCGCACCACCCAATAAGCCCGCGCGCCGCGTGCCACAGCCTCATGCAGGCGGGCGACAATTTCCGGCAGGCGTTCCTGGCTGAGAATGCGGGTTGCGATCGGCTGGCGCCCGGCAGGCTTGCCCGCCATGCGGCTGACGGCCATTTCGCCCCATTGGGTAAGTAGCAACGTGCGCGGAATGGGCGTTGCGGTCATCACCAGCATATCCGCGGCCTGGCCCTTTTCCGCCAGCAATAGGCGCTGCGCCACGCCAAAGCGGTGCTGTTCATCCACCACAGCAAGGCCCAGATCCTTGAAGGCGACGCCTTCCTGAAACAGCGCATGGGTGCCAACCACCATGGGCAGCGTTCCATCCGCCAGCCCTTGCAGCACCCGGCGCCTTTCCTTGCCCTTCACGCTGCCAGCCAGCAGCGCCACCGGCACCCCGGCGGCACCGCAAAGCCGCTCAAAACTCCGCACATGCTGCCGGGCCAGCAATTCCGTGGGCGCCATCAAAGCGGCCTGGGCACCGGCTTCCACGGCGCGCAGCATGGCCATCAGCGCGACCAGGGTTTTGCCGGCGCCGACATCGCCTTGCAGCAGGCGCAACATCCGCCGGGGCGCGGCCAGATCACCATCTATGTCGGCAATGGCTTGAAGCTGGGATGGCGTTGGCGCATGGCCAAAGGCGGCCAAGGCAGGGCCGCGCAGACGCTCATCGCCCATCAGTGCCCTGCCCGGTCTTTCGCGAGACCGGCGCCGCACCAGGCCAAGGGCGATTTGCCCTGCCAGCAATTCATCATAGCCAAGCCGCCGGCGAGGCGCCTCGGCGCTTTGTGCCTGGGGCGCGTGCAGGGCGTGCAAGGCATCGGCAAAACCCGGCCAGGCTTCGCGCTTCAGCAGTGGGCCATCCACCCATTCCGGCATATCAGGCAGGGATTTCAGCGCCCCATCCAGCGCATCCGCCATGTTCCGCCAGGAAAGCCCCGCCGTCAGCGGCCACATGGGCTGCCACAGCGGGATGCTGAGCGGCGGTTCCACCAGCGGGTCCGCATCCAATTCCAATTGCCAGGCACGCTGATAGGGTTTGAGCCGCCCCGCCACGCGCCGTTCCGCACCTTGGGGGAAGGCGCGCGCCAGCGCTGTGCCGGCCCAAGTGGCGCGGGAGAAGGAAATCAGCGCCACCGGATCAGCCCCGCAGATCGCTGGCACCGTCCAGGGCCCGCGCCCGCCACGCGCTGGGGCGCCGGTGATGCGGAGTTCCAGCGTTACTTCCTGCCCTTCGACCGCTTGGGTCAGGCTGCGCAAAACCGGGCGATGCTGCACACGTTCGGGCAGATGCAGCAGCAAATCCAGCACCCGGCCACCGCCCGCGGCGCGCGCCAGCAAGTCCGGCTTGCGCAGCCCGGGCAGGCTTTCAATGGGCGCCAATAGCCGCGCGAGGGGGTCCTCGGCGGTATTGGTCGGTTCGGGGCGGGCTGACAGGATTCCCATCAGCCTCTATATGCCAGCGCCTTGAGACTAGAGCGATATGCCAGACACCCCAGAACTCGATGCCCGCCGCCGCCGCCTTGTTTTTCGCGCCCAGCACCGCGGCACCAAGGAAACCGATATCCTGATCGGCGGCTTTGTCGCGCGCCATATCGGCAGCCTTTCGGATGCCGATGTGACGGCCTTGGAGGAGATCCTGGAACTCTGGGATGTGGATTTGGCCGATTGGCTTTCTGGCCGCCGCCCGATTCCGCCCGAACATGACCACCCGCTGCTTCGCCGGATCATGGCCGAAGCCGGCGGTGGGCGATGAAGCCCATCACCATTCATGGCGCGCCTGAGGGTTTCGATGCCCTGCTGGTCGCGCGCAGGCGCGCAGAGATTGATGCCCCCATCGCCCATGTCTGCCGCGATGATGCGCGCATGGCCCGCATGGCTGAGGCGTTGGGCTTCTTCGCGCCGGAGATTGAGGTACTGCGCCTGCCGGCATGGGATTGCCTGCCCTATGATCGCGTTTCGCCCAATCCTGAAATCATTGCCGAACGTGTCGCGACGCTGACACGGCTGTTGGAAGCGCCGAAGCGCCCGCGCGTGTTGCTGACCACCGTGAATGCGCTGGTGCAGAAAGTGGCGCCGCCTTCGGTATTTGAAGGGGCCACACTTTCGCTGGCGAAATCCGGCAGAATCCAACCGGAAAAGCTGACCGAATTTCTGGAAGCCAATGGCTATCACCGCACTGGCACGGTGATGGAACACGGCGAATATGCCGTGCGCGGCGGCATTATTGATCTTTTCCCGGCGGGTGAGGCGGAACCCATACGCCTCGACTTTTTTGGCGATGAGATCGAAGATATGCGCCGCTTTGACACGGCCAGCCAACGCAGCGGCAAGGTAGTACCCGCGCTTTCCTTGCGTCCTGTTGGCGAAGTGTTTTTGGATGAGGCATCGCGCACGCGCTTCCGCAGCGGCTACCGCGACTTATTCGGCGCGGCGGCGGCGGATGATCCGCTTTATGGCGCGATCAGTGCCGGGCGACGCTATCCTGGCATGGAACATTGGGCGGGCCTGTTTCATGACAACATGGTGCCCCTGTTGGACTATATGCCGGGTGCCGAAATCAGCTTCGATCACCAGGCCGCGGAAGTGCTGAAGGCGCGGCTTGAAATGATCACGGATCATTACGAAGCCCGCCGCGTGCCTTCCCGCATTGGGGAAGGCGATGTGCCTTATCGCCCCGCGCCGCCTTCGACGCTTTATCTGGATGAAGCCGGCTGGGCGGCGATGCTGGCTGATTGCCGCGTGCTGCGTTTTTCGCCCTTTGCGGTGCCGGATGGCATTGCTGCGGGCGGGCGCCCCGGCCCGCTTTTCGCGGAAGCACGCAGCGCCGGCGAGAATGTTTTCGCCGCCTATGCCGCCATGGTGCAGGGGGAAGCCAAGGCCAAGCGAAGGCCATTGCTGGCGGCCTGGTCGCGCGGGTCTCGTGAAAGGCTTGGCAATCTTTTGCGTGAAAATGGCGTGCGTGCCGAAGCGGCTGAGGATTGGAAGGCCGCGCGCGCGCTGCCCCCTGATGTTGTCGCGCTGGTGGTCATGGGGATTGAGCGCGGCTTTATCGCGGAAGGCATCGCCGTCACGGCTGAGCAGGATTTGCTTGGTGAACGTATCGCCCGCCCGCCGCGTCGCCGCCGCAGGGCTGATCAATTCATCGCGGACGCCACCGAAATCGCCGAGGGTGATCTGGTGGTGCATCAGGATCACGGCATTGGTCGCTATGAGGGGCTGGTCACCATCGAAGTATCCGGCGCGCCGCATGATTGCCTGAAGCTGATTTATGATGGCGGGGACAGGCTTTTTGTGCCCGTTGAAAATATTGAAATCCTCTCTCGCTTTGGTTCGGAAGGCACTGGCGTTGCGCTGGACAAGCTTGGCGGTGTTTCCTGGCAGAATCGCAAGGCCAAGGCGAAGTCACGCATTCGCGACATGGCGGCGGAGCTGATCCGCACCGCAGCCATGCGGCGCATGAAGGATGGCACGCTGGCGACGCCGCCAGAGGGTATGTGGGATGAGTTTTGTGCCCGCTTCCCCTTTGCCGAGACGGAAGATCAATCCCGCGCCATTGCCGATGTGTTGGAAGACCTTTCCGCCGGCCGGCCCATGGATCGGCTGATTTGCGGCGATGTTGGCTTTGGCAAAACGGAAATCGCGCTTCGCGCTGCCTTTTTGGTGGCGATGTCTGGCGCGCAAGTCGCGGTGGTGGTGCCGACCACGCTGCTCGCGCGCCAGCATCATCGCGTTTTCCAGAAGCGCTTTGAAGGTTTCCCTCTGCGCATCGCGCAACTCTCGCGCCTGGTGACGGCCAAGGATGCGGCGGAAGTGCGCGCAGGCATGAAGCGCGGCGATATCAACATCGTCATCGGCACCCATGCGCTTCTGGCGAAGGGGATTGAATTTGCCGATCTTGGCCTGCTGGTGGTGGATGAGGAACAGCATTTTGGTGTGCGGCATAAGGAAGCACTGAAGGCGCTGAAATCCGATGTGCATGTGCTCACGCTGACGGCCACGCCCATTCCGCGCACGCTGCAATTGGCGCTGACGGGCGTGCGTGAGATGAGCGTGATTGCAACACCGCCGGTGGATCGGCTGGCCGTGCGCACCTTCATCATGCCCTGGGATGCGGTGGTGTTGCGGGAGGCCATTCAGCGCGAGCGCTTCCGAGGCGGACAGATTTTCTGCGTGGTGCCGCGCATTGAAGACATGGCGAAGCTGGCCGAGAGGCTCACGGAAATTGTGCCGGAAGCGCGCATGATCCAGGCCCATGGCCGCTTGACGCCGACCGAACTTGAACGCGTCATGACCGAATTCGGCGATGGCAAGCATGATATTCTGCTATCCACCAATATCGTTGAAAGCGGCTTGGATATGCCGGCGGTGAATACGCTGATCATCCATCGCGCGGATATGTTCGGCTTGGCGCAGCTTTATCAGCTGCGCGGGCGCGTTGGGCGCGGCAAGCTGCGCAGCTATGCTTACCTGACTTGGCCGGAAGCGCATCGGCTTTCAGCGGCGGCGGAAAAGCGGCTGGAAGTGATGCAGACGCTGGATAATCTGGGCGCGGGCTTCACGCTTGCGTCACATGATCTGGATATTCGCGGCGCCGGTAACCTTTTGGGTGAAGAACAATCCGGCCAGATCCGCGAAGTGGGGATCGAGCTTTACCAGCAAATGTTGGAAGAAGCCGTGGCGGATATCAAAGCCGGCGCCGAGGGGCGAGAGAGTGAGCGGGAATGGACGCCGCAGATCAACCTTGGCCTGCCGGTGCTGATCCCGGAAAACTACGTGACCGACCTGCCCGTGCGGCTTGGGCTTTATCGGCGTATCGGCGGCTTGGCGACGGATGGCGAGAATGACGCCATGGCAGCGGAATTGGCCGATCGCTTCGGCCCCTTGCCGGCTGAGGTTGAAAACCTGCTGCAAGTGGTCGCCATCAAACGGCTCTGTCGGGATTCGGGGGTGGAAAAGCTGGATGCGGGCCCGAAGGGGCTGGTGCTGAGCTTTCGGGGGCAGAATTTCGCCAATCCCGGCGGGCTGATTACCTGGATCCAGGGGCAGAAGGGGGCGGTGAAGCTCCGCCCCGATGCCAAGCTGGCGCTGATTCGCGATATGGACCTAGCGGAGCGGGTGAAGCGGGCGCGGGATTTGCTGCGCGTGCTGGCGCGCTTGGCGGGGGGAAAGTAGGTGAGTTTGATTTCTCCACCCTCGGGGCGCTATCAGAGTTGTTGCTGGGCCTGTAGCTCAATGGTCAGAGCGGACCGCTCATAACGGTTTGGTTGCAGGTTCGAGTCCTGCCGGGCCCATTTTTCGCCCGTAAACGGGCGAAAAATCCCCCGGAGGGAGGCAGCCAGAGGCTGCCAAGTTGAACCCTCGCGCGGCACAGCCGCGCGAGTCTGGGGATATAGAGAGTTCCTGGACGAACCGCTTAAACCGCGTCGGGCAAAAATCGTGCGTAGCGAGGCATCCAACCTGCCGACCTGCATCGATTTTCGAAAACATGGTCGGGGCGAGAGGATTCGAACCTCCGACCTCCTGTACCCAAAACAGGCGCGCTAGCCAGGCTGCGCCACGCCCCGAACGCGCGCAACCTATGAGGAGCCGCGCTGTGGGGCAAGTCTTATCGGCGGAATACCGTGATTTTTGTCCGAGAGCGCAGAAGGCACCAGCGGATCGCGCCCCCCACTACAACAACGACGTCTCGGCCAATTCAATAGCGCGGCCAAGGTCAACACTCAGCAAGCGCGACACGCCGCGTTCCTGCATCGTCACGCCATAAAGCCGATGCATCCGCCCCATGGTGAGCGGGTGGTGCGTCACGATCAGGAAGCGCGTGCCGCTTTCGGCGGCCATGGCATCCAGCAAATCGCAAAGACGTTCCACATTCGCATCATCCAAAGGCGCATCCACTTCGTCCAACACGCAAACCGGCGCGGGGTTGCAGCGGAAAACGGCAAAGATCAGCGACAGCGCGGTCAGCGCCTGTTCGCCACCGGATAGCAGCGACAGGGTGGATAGTTTTTTGCCCGGCGGTTCGGCGTAAATCTCAAGCCCTGCTTCAAGCGGGTCATCCGAACCAACGAGCGCCAGATGCGCGCGCCCACCGCCAAAAAGCCGCGTGAACAGGCTGCGGAATTCAATGTCCACACGGTCAAAAACCTCACGCAGACGTTCACGGCCTTCGCGGTTCAAATGGCCGATGGAACCGCGCAGCTTGGCGATGGCATTCATCACCTCATCACGGTCATGCGTGATCTGGCCGATGCGTTCTTCAATCTCCGCGATTTCGATATCCGCGCGCAGATTGACCGGGCCCATTTCATCGCGCTCACGCACCAGGCGTTCCACCTTGCGCCGCGCCTTGTCTTCCGCAACATCGGAAAGCTCTTCAGGGGCCGGCGGCAATTCCGCGCCTTCGCCCAGGCGTTCGGCAATACGCACGGCAACAGCGGCTGAAGCGGTTTCGGCGGCTTCCGTCGCGGCTTGGGCGCGCACTTGTTCTTCACGCGCCAAAGCAAAACCCGTGTCAGCGCTGCGCCGCGCCTGGCTGCCTTCACTCACGCGCCGTTCAGCGGCGGCAAGGGCGGCGGCAGCGGTTGCATGGGCTTCGCTTGCTTGTTCCAGCAGCCGCGCGGCTTCGGCGCGGCGGAGTGCTGCCGCTTCTGGTGCCGCGGCCAGCGCCTCACGCTCAGCCTCCGCTTCCGCGTCGCGACGGCGCAGATCAGCAACCCGGGCCGAAGCATCTCCGGCGCGCGCGGACCAAAGGCTTGCTTCATTGGCAAGGCTGCCGCGGCGCGCGGCGATGGAACCTACCTCCGCCGCCAAGGCGCCTTGCGCGTCACGCGAAGCAGCCTCAAGCGCGCGCTGTTCCGCCAGATTGGCGCGCGCCGCCTCAACCGTTTCACGAAGATGCGCCAGATCAGGCGCGGCTTCGCGCGCTTGCGCGGCGTTCGCACGCGCGCCTTCGGCCTCGGCCAATTCCGCGCCGATGCGTTCCAATTGCGGGGCCAGTGCGGCGAGGCGGTTTTCCACCTCCGAAGCGCGATTCAACAACGCCGCCTGACGCTGGCGAGCTTCCGCCAGCGTCATCTCAGCCCGCCGGCGCGCTTCCCGTGCATTGCTCTCAGCATTGCGCGCCTCGGCTTCTGCTCGGGCGGCCGCTTGTTCTGCCTGGCGCAGCAGCACGATATCAGGGCGCGTGGTGTAAAGCGCCTCGGCCTCGGCCCGCGTGGCATCGGCTTCGGCGCGGTCTTCGGCAAGGCGCGTCAATTGCGGTTCAAGCGCGGCGATGCGGCTTTCGGCGCGGGCATCGCGAGCGGCCAATTCACCCTCAGCCCGGCGCGCGGCGGATGCTGCGACTTCAGCGGCGCTACGAGCATTGCGCGCGGCAGCTTCGGCGCTGGCGGCCTCCGCTTCGGCCGCTTCGGCGGCGATGCGCGCGGCTTCCGCCTCCGCTGCCGTGACTTCAGCCTGATCAAGCCGCGCTTCAGCCGCACGCAGCGCATTGCGTTGCGCAAGCCGCACAGCACCCGGCGTGGGTGTGCCGGCGTGATGCGTATGGCCATCCCAGCGCCAGACAGCGCCTTCTTCTGTGACCAAAGCCTGACCAGGGCGCAGCCCCGCTTGTAGCGCCGCACCATCCATGCCGCGCGCGAGCAAACCCACTTGCGAAAGCGCACGCGCCAAAGCCGCCGGCGCTTCCGCCAGGCGCGAAAGCGGCACCGCGCCATCAGGCAAAGCTTGCGCGACAGCAAGCGGCGGCAAGTTGCGCCAATGCCGCGCGGCAGAGGCATCAGATGGGCTTTCCAAAGCCTCACCCAAAGCAGCGCCAAGCGCCGCTTCCAAGCCAGGCGGCACCCGTACCTGATCAAGAATAGGTTGGGCAGATTCTATACCGCGCGCTTCCAAAACTTCTGTCAGCGCCGCTACTTCAGCCGCGATGCGCGCACGTGCGGCGCCCGCTTCGGCGGCCTTGCGGCGCGCTTGCACCAGGGCTTCAGATGCTGCGGCGCGTGCCGCTTCCGCTTCCGTCAACCGCGCCGCGCTGCCAATCAGGGTCGCTTCTGCCGAGCGTGCGGAGGAATGCGCGGCATCGCGCGCGACTTCAGGAATACGCTCAGCAAGTGCGGCATCACGTTCGGCAGAAAGGGCCGCATATTGCGCGACAATGCGCCGGTGACGGTCATCAGCGGCCTGCAGCGCGGCTTCGCGGCGCGTGGCTTCGGCGCTGGCTTCCTCGGCGGTACGGCGCGCTTCGGCGTGTTTGGCGACGGCTTCGGTACGCGTGGCTTCCGCCTGTTCCAAAGCCTCACGCGCCGCTGCGAAACCCTCTTCGGCTTCGGAAACATGCTGCACGGCGGCTTGCTTTTCCGCGTCCGTAACCGCGCGCGCCTCTGCGGCGTCACGATCCGCACTCAGCGCCGCATGGGCTTCGCGCGCGCGCCGCAGCCGTGTTTCAGCCGCGGCCGATTCCGCTTCCGCGGCCTGTAATTGCGCCGCACCTGCGGCGGCGGCTTCGGTTGCGTGATTGGCAGCGCGTTCGGCATCGCGCACCGCTTCACTTGCCTCCGCAAGCGCTGCGGCGGCTGCGTCACGCCGCGCGGGCAGGGCGGTTTCGCGTTCAACGAGGCTTGAATCTTCCTCCGTGATGCGCGCGCGCGCGGCATCGGCATCCTGCGCCAAAGCCTCAGCATGCGACAGATCCTGGCGGAGTTCGGCCAAGCGCGCTTCGGCGGCTTCAAGTGCGGCGCGGGCGCGGCTTTCTTCGGCTTCCATGCCTTCCGCTTCAACGCGGCGGCGTTCCAAAGCGGTGCGCGCGGCGGCTTCATCGGTACGCGGCGCGGCAAGCCCTTGTTCGGCTTCATGCAGTGCAATCGCGGCGGCTTCCGCTTCCTGTTCCGCCGCGCTGGTGGCACTACGCGCGGCTTTCAGCGCGGTCGCGGCGGTGGAAAGCGCGGTATTGGCGCGCGCCGCCAGCAGCGCGAGCCATTCGCCTTCCGCTTGCCGCACCAGGCCCGAGATATTGCGATAGCGATTGGCCTGGCGCGCCTGGCGTTGCAGCCCCTGGCGCTGCCCATCCAATTGGCCGAGCAAATCCTCGGCGCGTGACATATTGGTTTCCGCCTGACGTAGCTTCAATTCCGCTTCATGGCGGCGGGTGCGCAGCCCGGCAATGCCGGCGGCTTCTTCCAAAACGCCGCGCCGATCATCCGGCTTGGCCTGAATCAGCGCGGCAACCCGGCCCTGGCTGACAAGCGCTGAGGACCGCGCGCCGGAACCAATATCGGCGAACATGGTCTGCACATCTCGCGCGCGCAATTCCTTGCCATTGACGCGGAAATTGCTGCCCTCGCCACGCGAAATCCGACGCGTCACTTCCAATTCAGAGATGTCGTTATTGGGTGCCGGCGCCAGCCCCGCCGCATCTTCCAAAAACAGCATCACTTCCGCGACATTGCGCCCAGAGCGCGTTGCGGTGCCGGCGAAAATCACATCATCCATTTCGCCGCCACGCATCGCCTTGGGCGAGGTTTCCCCCATGGCCCAGCGCAGCGCTTCAACAACATTGGATTTGCCGCAGCCATTGGGGCCGACAATGCCCGTCAGCCCTGGCAGCACTTCAACCGTTGTCGCTTCCGCGAAGGATTTGAAGCCGGCGATCCGGATGCGCGACAGCTTGGCGTTATGCGCAGCGCGCGCCTGGTCTTCGCTGCGCTCTGCTTCAGCGCCGGGCGTGCTGATTTCTGCTTCGGTTTCGGGCGGGGCGGGGGGGATCGCTTCTTCCATCAGCGAGGTGGCGCTTCCCGCACCGCGGCTTCGAAGCGCTCAAAAGGGATCGCGCCGGGCAGTTTTTGCGTGCCTATGATGAAGGTGGGGGTGGCGCTTACCTGATGTTCTGCCTCCCCCTTCTGGCGCGCTTCCAAAATGGCGCGCGCCAAGGCGTCATCCGCCCAGGCAGCGTTGAACGCATCGGCGCTCATGCCGGCGAGTGCGGCGATTTTGCCGATTTCCGCCTTGTGATCCACGCCGCGCGCATATGCCCAGCGATCCTGCGTGGCGAATAGCGCGGAGACGAAAGGTTCATAGCGATCGGCTGGGAAGCTGCGCGCCACGGCGTGAGCACGCAACGAGATTTCATCCAGCGGGAAGTCACGAAACACCATGCGCACGCGCCCGGTTTCCACCAATTCGCGCTTCACGCGCGGCCAAGTATCGCGGTGAAAGGCGCCACAATGGCTGCAGGTCAGGGAGAAATATTCAATTGCTGTCACAGGCGCGTCGGCGCGGCCAAGGCTGCGTTCATCCAAGCCGCCGGCAGTGGTTGGGCGAGGTTGTGCGGACGGCGGCGCCGGGGCTGGGGGCGGGGGCGTTGTTGGCGCGGTCGCGACTGGTGCGGTTGGCGCGGCAAGCCAGCGCCAGGCGGCAAAACTGCCAGCCAAAACCACAGCAGCCGATCCAGCCAATAGCAAACGACGATCAGGCATTACTTTTCTCCTCCGGAACCGGCGCGCCTTTTCGGGGGGAAAGCGCGCGGGCCGATTTGGCCTTGCGGGGCGACTCGGCCCCTTCAGCCTTGTTTTCGATAGACGCCGCGCGCCAATCTTTCCAGCGCCTCGCGCAAATCCCCTGTGGGTAAACTGTCCAAAGCGGTGGCGACTCGGGCGGGCAGCACCACAGGGCGGGGCGGCAGGGCGGGTTTGGCCGCGGCCCGGGCCGGCTGATTGGTCTGCACGAAGCGCAGCTGCTCCACCGCTACGCGCCCCAGCCCGCCATTGATCCGGGCCATGAGTTCTGGCGCCAAATGGCTGAGTTCCATGGCAATCGGCCCGGAACAGGCGATGGTCAGGCTGCCGGCGGTCAGCCGCAGCGGTTGGGTCACGGCGGCCAGCGCCGGGCCGACCAGCGCGGGCCAATCCGCCATGATCTGCGCCGCGGCAGGGCTCTTGCGTTTGAAGGCCGGGCGAGTCAGGGCTGGAATCAGGGCGCCTAGGGGCCTAGGCCCGCCGAAGAACCGCCTTTCTTCCTCATTCCGGGACATGCCGTGAAACCCCCTTCCGCCACCGATCTGCTGCACTGGTATGACAGGCACCGCCGCATCCTGCCATGGCGCGCCGCGCCTGGGGAGCGGGCAGAACCCTATCACGTGTGGCTTTCGGAAATCATGCTGCAACAAACAACCGTGGCAACGGTAGGGCCGCGATTCGCGCGGTTTCTGGCGCGCTTCCCCGATTTGCCCGCTTTGGCCGCAGCGCCGTGGGCGGATGTGGCGGCCGAATGGGCCGGGCTTGGCTATTATGCGCGGGCGCGCAATCTGCATGCGGCGGCGCGGCAAATCCTGGCCCTGGGCGGCTTTCCAGAAACGCGCGGGGGCTTAGCCGCCCTGCCCGGCATTGGCCCCTATACCGCCGCTGCCATCGCCGCCATTGCCTTCAATGCGCCCGTGGTGCCGCTGGATGGCAATGTGGAACGCGTCACCGCGCGGGTCTTTGCGGTGGAGGAAGCGCTGCCCGGTGCCAAACCCCGGCTTGATGCGTTGGCGCAGGGTTTTCTGACCGATAAGGCCGCCCGCACCCGGCCTGGCGATTTCACCCAGGCTTTGTTCGATCTGGGGGCGGGTATTTGCGCGCCGCGCAAACCCGCCTGTGCGCTGTGCCCCTGGCAGAAGGCCTGCAAGGCGCAAAAGCTTGGCCTGACGGAAGCCCTACCGCGCAAGGCGCCGAAGCCCGAGCGCCCGACACGCCATGGCGTACATTTTCTGCTGACGGATGCGGATGGGCGGGTTTGGCTAAGGCGCCGCCCACCGCGCGGGCTTTTGGGTGGCATGCTGGAAATCCCCGGCACTTCCTGGCGGGAGGCTACCTGGGCGGCAGCCGAGGCTTTGGCCCAAGCACCCATCGCGCTTGCCTGGCAACCCGTGGCCGGTGAGGCGCGGCATGTCTTCACCCATTTCGCGCTGACGATGGGGCTTTATCGCGCGCGTTTGTCGGCACGGGCCAAGCGGCCTGAGGGCGAATGGCTGGCACCGGCGGAAGCAGCACATGCCCTGCCGAGTGTCATGCGGAAATTGCTGGTGCTGGCGGGGCTTCACGGAAGCGCCTGATCTGCTTTGGTGTGATCCGTTTTGAAGGATCACACCAAACCCTAGAGAAGCTGATGTTTTCTAGGGCAAGAAACTCGATCTGATGATTCCATCAGATCGAATATGGCTCTAGCGTCTGGTCAGGCCGCGCGCTTCACCCCCTGCCCCGCGGCCTTGGTCGCCGCCAGCCCCGCCCCCAAAAAACCAACCACCC
>JBILPX010000043.1:0-14383 GCA_044373565.1 Roseomonas sp. | reverse complement strand
CTTGACCAGCAACTGCACCGGCAGGCCGCGCTGCACTTCGAATTGCGAAAACAACCCTTCCTGCGCGCGCACCAGCACATCACGCGAGAGATCCGTACCCAGGATTTCCACGCGCCGCCCGCCCAGCACCGGCCCCAATTCATTAACGATCATCGCCACAGAATAGGCTTCCTGCCCGGTCGAACTCGCCGCCGACCAAACCCGCAGCGTCTGGCCAGCAGGACGCGAAGCCGCAAGTGCCGGGAGAATCTTGCGCAAATGCTCAAATGGTTTGCCATCGCGAAAGAAGGAGCTTTCATTGGTGGTCAGCGCTTCCACCACTTCAGTCGCCAGCGGCAGCGAAGGCGCGCTGCGCAACCGCCCCGCCAGCGCATCCAACGACGCCAGCCTTTCGCGCTTCAGGATCGGCGCGAGCCGCGTTTCCAACATATAGGCCTTTTCCGTGGTCAGCACGATGCCAGAACGTGCCTTCACCAGGCCAGTGAGAAACTGAAAGGATTCAGGGGTCATATTTTTGTGCCCGGCAATTTGAAGATTTCGAGAACGCGTTCCGCCAGCACTTCCGGCGGGGATTGCAGGCTGGCGATGCCGGCGCGTGAAACCGCGCCCGGCATGCCCCAGACCACAGAACTTGTTTCATCCTGCGCGAAAACCGCGCCACCCTTGGCGACAAGGTCGCGGCAGCCTTCCAGCCCATCCTGCCCCATACCCGTCAGGATCACGGCCAGTACCCGCCCGGAACAAACGCGCGCCGCACTTTGCACCATGGGATCCACTGCGGGGCGGCAGTAATTCACCGGTGGCCCGGTATCGAGCCTTGCTACCAGCGTATCGCGAATCCCGGCTTCCACGATCAGATGATGATCACCAGGCGCCAGGTATATGCGCCCAGGCTGCATCACTTCCCCATGCTTGGCCTCAGCACAGGGCATCACGCCAAGCTTGTCCAAATGATCGGCTAGCATGGTGGTGAAACCGGCTGGCATGTGCTGGACAATCGCGACAGGGATGGGCAGCGGGCGCAAATTCTTGAAGAAAGTCGCCAAGGCTTGCGGACCGCCGGTGGAACTGCCCACCGCCAATAAGCGTGGCGGCAGCATGACCCTGGAAGCAGGGCGCGAAATCAGCCGCGCGCTGATCGGCAAGGGTGGCGGAGGGCGCAAGCGCTGTTCCGGCGCGCGACGCATGCGCGCCCAGCCCTGCACCTTGGCGATCAATTCATCGCGAAAGATTGGGCTGGCCGCCCCGCCAAGCGACCCCGTGGGCTTTGGCACATAATCCACCGCGCCCGCGCGCAAGGCGGCCATGGCCGCCGCCGCACCGCGCTGGGTCAGCGCGCTAGCGACAATAATCGCGGTGCCTGGTGCCTGCTTCAGGATCAGCGGAATCGCTGTCATGCCATCCATTACCGGCATTTCCAGATCAAGCAGCACCACTTGCGGCTTGGTCACCGCCAGTGCGGAAAGCGCTGCCTGCCCATCAGCTGCGCGATGAACAATCCTGATGCCGGGGTCAGTTTCCAGAATGCGCGCCATAATGCCGCGCTGCACGGCGCTGTCGTCGCACAGCATCACGCGCACTGGTTCTGTCGTGGTGGCTGGTGCCGAAAAAATCACGCGGCATCCGAAAGCAGACCGGCCTGAACGAATTTATCGCGCAGGATACCGGCATCGAAAGGCTTCATGATGTATTCCTGCGCCCCGGCAGCCAGCGCTTCCACAATACGGTCAATGCTCGCTTCCGTGGTGCAGAGCACAATGATCGGTCGCGACGGCCCGTGTTCAGCGCGCACAAGCTTGAGGAAATCCAGCCCATTCATGACGGGCATGTTCCAATCCAGCAAAACGGCTTCCGGCATTTCAGTGCGGCAGGAAGCCAGCGCTTCGGCACCGTCCTTGGCTTCACGTACGGTAAAGCCAAGGCCTTCCACTATGCGCCGCGCGGCCCGCCTTACCACCGGGCTATCATCAACGATAAGGCAAGAGCGATTTTGCATGATGTTCTTCATCCAATATTGAGAAGACGCTCGACATCCAGCATGATAATCAGCCGGTCTTCTTCGCGATAAACGCTGAGCGATACGTCGCGCCAAAGTGGGTCGAGTGTTGGGGGATTGGGGCAAATGCCAGCGGTAGGCAGGGGCAACACTTCACCTACCTGGTCGACGATCAGGCTGTATAATTCACCTGCCTGTTCCACCACCACGCTCATGGCCTTATCGGCATTATCGGCGGGCGGCAGGCCAAGGCGTCGGCGCAGATTAATCGCAGTCACAATTCGCCCACGCAGATTGAGCCCGCCGGCAACTTCCGCAGGCGCGAGCGGGATCGGCGTGATCGCCTGCGGGCCCAACACATCGCGGACCAGCAGCACGGGAATGCTGCATGTCTGGCCCGCCACGGTCAGAGTCAGGAAGACTTCGTCTTCCCGTTCGGCCAACGCCTGGACGGCCACGGCAGAGCTGGAACGCTGGATTTCGCTGATGCTTTGCATACTACCCTCCTCAGGCGGCAATCGGTGAGCTCAGGCATTCGCGCAGCGAAGACAGCAGCGCATCCCGGTCATATTTCGCGACATAATCAGTGAAACCGGCTTCCCGGCCGCGCGCGACATCTTCAGGTTCAGCGCGTGAGGAAAGGGCCACCATCGGCAAGCGTATCCAGGCGCCCGAAGCGCGCACATTGCGGGCGAAGCTCAGCCCATCCATTTCCGGCATTTCGATGTCGGAAATCAGCGCTTCGAATTCCACACCCGCATCACGCAGGCGCAACGCCTCGGCCGGGCTTTCCACCGCGGTTACATCAAAACCGGCTGCGGAAAGCGCAGGCACCACCAAGTGGCGGAAGAAGGTGCTGTCATCAATCAGCAGCAAGCGCTGCTTTTGATTGGAAGTAGAGGATTTTCGATCACCCCGGAACCAATCGCCACCCGCATGCGATAGCCAATAGACCGTATCAATCACATCAGTAACGCGTTCGGCAATGACCGCGCTGCCAAGATAACCCAGCCGATCCGACCCAGGATGGATCAGTAAGGGTTCTTCCACCACATCAAGGATCTCATCCACCATCAGCCCCATAGTGCGCTGACCTTCAGTAAAGACCAGCACGGCCTGGCGGCCCGATGCGGGCGCTTCCCAATGCCCTGCAATCGGCACCATGGGCATCAATTGGCCACGATATTGAACAACTGGCGTACCGCCTGACATTTCAATGCGCTCCACCGGAATATCCTCAAGCCGCGCCACCAGGCCAAGCGGTACGGCCTTCGGCGTTTGATCGCCGGCACGGAACAACAGTAGCGATGTGCTGGAATCTGAGCGGATTCCAACGGCTACGCTCATGGTCTGCTGATCCTCCACACGATCTTCGGCAGTAATACCGGCGCCACGTGCCACGCCATTCGGATCCAGGATCATGATGACGCTGCCATCACCCAGAATGGTATTGCCGCTGAACATGGTGATGTGGCGCAGGATGGGTGCCACCGGCTTCACCACGATTTCTTCCGTATCAAACACGCGGTCAACCACAATGCCAAAGACATTGGCGCCGACCTGCATCACAACAACATAACCCTTGAGGCCACCCACCGGCGCATCACGCAGCCGCAACAAGGAAGACAGCGACACCAACGGCAGCAGGCGATCACGCAGCCGCAGCACCGGCGCATCCTTGATCATTTCGATGCGCGTATTGCCTTCATGCTCATCGCCAACGCGTACCAATTCCACCACGCCAATCTGTGGAATGGCGAAGCGCTCACCACCCGCCTGCACGATCAGCGCCGAGACAATCGCAAGTGTCAGCGGAATCTTGATGGTGAAGGTGGTGCCGCGCCCTTCTTTTGAGCGCAATTCGATCGTGCCGCCGATTCGTTCGATATTCGTCTTGACCACATCCATCCCGACCCCACGGCCGGAGACAGAGGTGATTTGCTGCGCCGTGGAAAAACCCGGGCGGAAGATGAAGCGCAGCACATCATGTTCGCTCATCTGCGCGAGTTCGGCTTCGGTCGTAAGACCCTGCGCCAGTACTTTAGCGCGAATCTTATCCACTGGCAGGCCGCGGCCATCATCGCCGATTTCGATGATGATATGCCCGCCCTGATGATAGGCATTCAACAGGATGCGCCCGGTTTCCAGCTTGCCCGCTGCGCGACGATCAGCGGGCTTTTCCAACCCATGATCCCCGCTATTGCGCACCATATGCGTCAGCGGGTCCTTGATCAGTTCCAGTACCTGGCGGTCCAATTCAGTATCGGCGCCGCGCATCTCAAGATCAATTTTCTTGCCCAATTCATTGGCCAAATCGCGCACCAGTCGCGGCAACTTCGCCCAGGCATTGCCAATCGGCTGCATGCGCGTCTTCATCACACCTTCCTGCAATTCGGAAGTGATGTGCGACAGCCGCTGCAAGGGCACCGAAATCTGGCTATCGGATGAAACGCGCGCCAATTGCATAAGCTGATTGCGCGTCAGCACCAATTCGCTGACCAGCGTCATTAAATCTTCCAGCACTTCGACAGAAACGCGAATCGTCTGCTGCGCGGTTGCGGATTCGGTCTGCACTGCCTCGGCCACCGCTTCGGGGGCGCGGGGCGCGGGCGCTGCGGCCGGCGCGGCTTCAACTGGCGCTTCCGCCTTGGCCTGCGGCGCAGATGGCAGCGCAACCGATTCGCCGCGTGCTGCCGCATCCAGGGCCGCGATCACCGGCGCATCATCGCCATCCGGTTCCTGACCATGCTGCTCAAGCCCCACAACGATCTTGCGAATGGCATCTACCGCCGCAAAAATCAGCGTAATGCCTTCAGGGGTAACTTTCAGGCTGCCGTCACGATAGAGGCCCAGAATGGTTTCAGCGGCGTGTGCCACTTTTTCCAATCGTGACAGGCCAAGGAAACCGCAAGTTCCCTTGATGGTATGCACCTGCCGGAAAACCTCGGCGAGCGTCGGAGCATCATCTGGCGCGCGTTCAAGGCGCAGCAGCGCCTCATCCACGGCGCTCAGGCCTTCATGGGTTTCAGTGAGAAAATCAGAGAGCAAATCGTCCATAACCATCCCCAGGGAATGTCGTATGGAGCGAGTATGGGCCAACGCTTGCGAATAAAGCGTAAAGCCCGCGCAGATTCAGTTGGGCAAAGTCATCATCAATGCCGCGGCAGCCTCATTAGGCGGCAAAGCAAGGCTGAGTGACACCCCCGCAGCGCCGGCACTGATGCAAAGCCACAGCGCCAAGGCATCGCGGCTGGAAATATCACTGGGTAGCGCCGCACCCGCCGCATAGCGCAGCAGCACGGGGCTCCAATTTGCTGCAGTACCAATGGGCAGAATCGTGATTGCGCGTTGCAGGTCACCGGCCAGGCGCACCACACCACCGCGCGGCAAGGCCTCACCGGCCACCAAAAGGCCGCTTAGCAGCAAAGGCACCATGGTTTCGGAAAGCGGAGTCGCTTCCGGCAAATCGCCAAGTTCAAGATGCGCCCGGCCTGCCGCAATCTGGCCCTTCAGCAAGCCCAGCACCGCGCCCAAAGTGCGCGCTTCCCCACTGCCCAGCACTGACCGCCACAGCAACAGGCGCCGGCGCAGCATATCTGCAGCTTCGCCGGCCAAATCCGCCGCTTCAGCGCCGGCATCATTCAGCATTTCCAGCGCATTGCCGATGGTGCCTGCCAAGCCACCCAAATCATGGCAAAGCCTGAGCCCGATCAATCGGGTCAGGCGCAAATGAAGATCGGCGCCTTCGGCGCTATCAGGCTCAGGGGTTACTTGTGTCATGGGGTAGGACAGTATCCTCTTAACCCTAGCGAGTTATTAAGAACGGAAGCGGATGGTGATGGCATTGATAGAACCTGGCATGCGTGTGCGCCACCCAACGGAAGCGGATTGGGGCCTGGGCCAGGTCCAATCCGTGGTGGGGGAACGCGTCACAGTCAATTTCGAGCATGCCGGCAAGGTATTGATCAATGCCCGCCTGATTGACCTGATTATTGAGGCTCCACCCGCAAGATGACCGATCTTTTCAACGCTGCCCTGCCGGTGCTGACCGATTGGCGGCTGCTGGGCGCAGCGCTCGCCACCGCCATTGCCGGCCTCATGCGCGGCTATGCCGGTTTCGGCACGGCGGTGATCCTGGCGCCGATCTATTCCGTGCTTTGGGGGCCCAAGGCCGGGGTGCCGGTGATGCTGCTGATGGAACTTATCGTGTCCATCCAGCTGCTCCCCAGCGCGCTTAAGGATGCGGATCGCCGTGTGATCCTGCCCATTGGCGGCACGGCTGCGCTCATGACGCCGCTTGGCGCCTATGTCCTGATCACCGCGGATGGAGAGGTACTGCGCCGCGCCATTGGCGCCTTTGTGCTGGTATTTGGCGGGCTGCTGCTGTCGGGCTGGCGCTACAACGGGTCCCGCCCCTTGCCGCTGAATATGGCCGTGGGGGCCGTCTCAGGGCTGCTCAAGGGCTCCACGGGCATGTCTGGCCCGCCGGTGATCCTTTACCTGCTGGCAGGGCCAGAAGCGGCCAAGACGCATCGGGCCAATCTGATCCTGTTCTTTTCGGTGATTTCGGTGATTTCCGTCTTCCCGCCCCTTTTTCTGGGGCTGATTGACCTATCCGTACTGATCCGCACTGCGGTGCTGCTGCCCATTATGGTGATTTGCGTGCCCATTGGGGCGCGGCTTTTCCATGTGGTGCCGCAAAGCTGGTATCGGCCCTTTGCGCTGATTGTGCTGATCGGTGCCGGTTCCATCGCGCTACTTGTATGAATAAAGGGTCTTGCACCGGACCCCGCTTCGCCCCCAAATCCCGCTTATGAACGCTGTAGCTCCTCAACCCGCGCCTCTTGTGGATCCTTTCGGGCGCCACGTGTCCTATTTGCGCGTCTCGGTGACTGATCGCTGCGATCTGCGCTGCGTCTATTGCATGGCGGAAGACATGACCTTCCTGCCCAAGTCGGAAATCCTGACGCTTGAGGAATTGGAACGCCTTTCCGCCGCCTTCATCGCGACAGGTGTGGACAAGATCAGGCTGACGGGCGGCGAGCCCTTGGTGCGCAAGAATGTGATGTCCCTGATCCGGGGCCTGGGGCAACGCATCGGGCCTGGTGGCTTGCGCGAACTGACGCTCACCACCAATGGCACGCAGCTTGTCCGTTACGCGGATGAGCTTTTCGCGGCCGGTGTCCGGCGCATCAATGTCTCGCTCGATACTTTGGATGCGGATGCCTTCGCTGCTGTCACGCGCTGGGGCAAGATTGAACAGACTTTGGATGGCATTTTCGCCGCCAAGGCCGCTGGCCTTGCCATCAAGATCAATGCTGTCGCGCTGAAAGGCGTGAATGAGCATCAATATGACCGCATGATCGCCTGGTGCGGTGAACATGGCTTTGATCTCTGTTTGATTGAGACCATGCCAATGGGCGATATCACCGGCGATCGCACGGATCAGTATTTGCCCTTGTCGCTGGTGCGGTCTCGGCTCAAGCAAAACTGGACGCTGGAAGAAACCGATTACAGCACGGGCGGTCCGGCGCGCTATATGCGCGTGAAGGAAACCGGCCAGCGGATCGGCTTCATCACGCCGATGACGCATAATTTCTGCGAAAGCTGCAATCGCGTGCGGCTGACCTGCACGGGCACGCTGTATATGTGCTTAGGCCAGGATGATGCGGCGGAATTCCGCGCCATGCTGCGCGACCCTGGCGTGGAGGACGCGGCGCTTTTGCAAGCGATCCATGACGCCATTGCGCGCAAGCCCAAGGGCCATGATTTCGTGATTGACCGCAGGCATAACCGCCCCGCCGTCGCCCGGCACATGAGTGTGACCGGTGGCTGAGGCGCTGCAAGCCATCATTGCCGCCCTGACGTTGCCGGGGCTGCCTGGCTGGACCGGCCTGATCCTGGCGCTACTGCTGGGCCTTCTGGTGCTGGCCTTCCTCGGCATGCCCTTCGCCGTTTATGGCGTGAAATCGCGGCTGGAAGCACTGGAACTGCAATTGGCGGAACTCCGCGTCGAATTACGCCGCACTGGACCCAGTGTCGCCCCGCGCGCCCAGGTGGAGCAGGATTGGGAAGAACCCGCAGGCTTCACAAGGCGCGAAGCGGAAATTGGCCCGCGGCTCAACCCGCCCGTGCCGCCGCCCCCCGCCGATAGCCCGCCCCCTTTGCGGGAACGCCGCGCCGAACCCAAGCTTGATTGGCGCCCACCCCGCGCCTGAACACGCGCCCCTTGCGGGCAAGCCCCGGCCCCGGCTTGATGGGGTTGTCACATGGTCAGGAGTAAGCGGATGCGCGTCAGCGTGATCCAGATGAACCAGGGCAGCGACAAGGCCGCCAATCTGGCGCAGGCCGAAGCGCTGATCGAAGCCGCGATTGCCGGGGACCGGCCCGGGATGGTCAGCCTGCCGGAAACCTGGACCAATCTGGGCGGTGGGCGGGATGCCCGCATGGCCGCCGCCGAAGTGCTGCCCGCACCGGGCGCCGAAGGTGGCCCCGCTTATGAAATGCTACGCGGCCTGGCCCGCCGGCACGGCATTACCGTGCATGGTGGTTCGATCATCGAAAATGGCGGCGAGAAGCTGTTCAACACCACGCTGGTTTTCGGCCCGGATGGGGCAGAGATTGCGCGCTATCGCAAGATCCATCTGTTCGACATCACCGCCCCCGATGGCACAGGGTATCGTGAAAGCGCGCTTTATGGCGGCGGGCGCGATCTGGCGCTGTTTGATGCGGGCGGCATCCGCTTTGCCTGCACCATTTGCTACGATATCCGCTTTCCGGAATTGTATTTGGCTCTGAGGCAAATGGGCGCCGAGGCCATTCTGGTGCCATCCAACTTCACCCTGCAAACCGGCAAGGATCATTGGGAAGCGCTGCTGCGTGCGCGCGCGATTGATACGCAATGCTGGATCATCGCCGCTGCTTCCTTCGGCCAATATGAAGAACGCGGCGCGCAACGCAGCGTCTATGGCCATTCACTGATCGCAGACCCCTGGGGCCATGTGGTGGCGAAAGCAAGTGATGGCAAAGGCCACGCCACCGCACGGATTGACCAGGCGCTGACCGCGCGTGTGCGCCGCGACATGCCTTTGCTGGAACACCGTGCCGCTGCTGCGGGTTGGCCACGCGCATGAACGCCTTCGCGCCCCGCCATGTTACCATCCTGGCTGGGCAAAGCCCTGAGGCGCAAAAGGCCCGCGCCGCGCTGGTGGCGCGTTATGGCAGCGCAGCAGAAGAAGATGCGGAAGTGGTCGTCGCCCTTGGTGGCGATGGCTTCATGCTGGAAACCCTGCATCGCTTCCTGCGCCGCGGCCTGCCGGTTTATGGCATGAACAGGGGCAGCGTCGGCTTTCTGATGAATGATTATCGGGAAGATGATCTGCCCGCGCGGCTCGCCGCCGCACAAACCGCAACCGTGCATCCGCTGCGTATGCTGGCAAGCCATAAGCATGGCGCGCCGATAGAAGCGCTGGCGATCAATGAAGTCTCCCTGCTGCGTGAAAGCCGCCAGGCCGCCAAGATACGCATTCTGGTGGATGGCAAGGCACGTCTGCCAGAATTGATTTGCGATGGCATTTTGGTGAGCACGCCAGCCGGCAGCACCGCCTATAATCTTTCTGCCCATGGGCCGATTGTGCCTTTGAGTGCGAATCTGCTGCCGCTGACGCCGATTTCCGCCTTTCGCCCACGGCGCTGGCGCGGCGCTCTGTTACCTTCAGATGCGACGGTGGTCTTCGATATTCTGGAACCTGATAAGCGCCCTGTCGCGGCAGTCGCGGATTATACCGAAGTGCGCGATGTGACGCGCGTTGAAGTGCGCGAGGCGCGCGATGTGTCTCTGACCCTGATGTTCGACCCCGATCGCGGGCTTTCCGAGCGCATCATCGCCGAACAATTCACCGTGTGAGCGAAGCGCCGCGCATTGCGCCCCGGCTGTTGTTCTGGGGCACCGCGATCACGCAGCTTGTCGGCTGGGGCTGCCTTTTCACCCCCTTCCAATTGATGGTCGCGCCAATGGAAACCGAGCTTGGCTGGTCACGCGTGTTGATCTCGGGCGCATTCACCTGCGGCTTGCTGGTCTCGGGCCTGATCGCGGTGCCGGCGGGGCGCTGGCAGGATCGTCATGGGCCGCGTGCCATGATGACAGGCGGCGCGTTGCTGGGCGCGGCTTTGCTGGTGGGGTGGAGTTTTGTGTCTCACCCCATCGCGTTTGTCGTGATTTGGGTTTTGCTGGGTGCCGCGCATGCCACCTGCCTTTGGGGACCGGCCATGGCGGTGGTGGTGGCACAAGCGCGTGATGTGACGCGCAGCATCACCGCAATCACGCTGATTACGGGCTTCACCGGCACTATTTTCATTCCCTTGGTGGAAGCACTGATCGGGCTGTTCGGTTGGCGCGATGCGTTGTTGGTATTGGCAGTAATCCAAACGGGTTCGGCAGTCATAACAGGCTACATGCTGCGCCATGCCGGGCCGCCGATGCGCTTGGCGGAAAGCGCTGCGCCAGTTTCTTTAATGCGTCGCTTGCGGGACCCGGTGTTTCTGGGGCTCGCCTTTTGCTTTGCGGCACACGCCTTCATCGGCACGGGTCTTGGCGCGCATCTGGTGTTGCTGCTGCTCGAACGCGGCTGGCCGGAGGCGACCGTCTTGCTGCTGGCCGCAGCACATGGGCCGGGACAGGTGGCGGCGCGGCTGGTGTTGTTCACGCTTGGGCGCGGCGTTGCCATGCGCCATGTCGGGCGCTTTGCCTTGCTGCTGCTGCCGATTGGCATGGCGCTATTCGCGCTCGCGCCGGATAGCCTGGCGCTGACCATTGCCTTCATCATCGCCTGGGCGGTGGCGGATGGCTTGCTGACTATTCTGCGCGCGGCAGGCGTGGCTGAGATCATGGGGCGAGATGGCTTTGGCGCGACATCCGGCGCGCTTTCCGCCTTTGCGGTTCTGCCCCGGACGGCCGCGCCCTTGGCGCTTGCCTTGGTGTGGGATGGCGCCGGCGGCTATGGCCCCGTGCCCTGGCTGCTGCTGGCGATTGCGCTGTTTGCGATGGCGAGCTTCTACGGTGCATCGCGCCCGCGCGGTGGTGCTTGAGCATTTTCAAGCCAAGTGTGATCACTTGGCGGCTCGGAAAATGCGATCAAACAAAAGCTTAGAGCAGATCGCGTTCAGATGGAATCATCTGAACGCGTGAAGATGCTCGAAAAACAAAGCTCTAGAGCGTTTTCCGTGAGCCAACGCGAACGGAAAACGCTCCACTTCAGTTTGACGTGCGATTGCCGCCCGCGCCGCCACCAACATAACCACCGCGCTTGCCGTTACCTTCACAAGCGGCGAGTCCAATTAGCAACATTGCAGCAAGAATGAACCGCATCATCATTGATCGTTCAAATGGCAGGCGCTGCGCTGGCCTGGTGCGATTTCCCGAAGCTTAGGCACCTCCACCCGGCAGCGCTCCATCGCCAGCGGACAACGCGGATGAAAGTGGCAGCCCGCAGGCGGATTAAGCGGTGACGGGATTTCCCCCTTCACTACAGAAAAGGCCCGCTTGCGGTTTTCAATCCGCGGCACGGAATCCAGCAAGGACCGCGTATAGGGATGATTGGGCCTGCGGAAGACGGTTTCCGTATCCGCTTCTTCCACTACGCGCCCCAGATACATGATCACCACGCGATCCGACAAATGCTCCACCACGCCAAGATCATGGCTGATGAAAAGATAGGTCAGATCAAGTTCGCGCCTGAGCTGCATGAACAGGTTCAGGATTTGCGCCTGGATCGAAACATCAAGCGCCGCCACAGCCTCATCACAAACAATGAAATCAGGCTTTACCGCGAGTGCGCGCGCAATACCGATGCGCTGGCGCTGCCCGCCCGAAAATTGATGTGGATAGCGCCGCTTGAAGCCCGGGTCCAAGCCCGCGCGGCGCATCTGTTCATCCACATAATCATCAAAGGCCGCACCGTCCAAAAGCCCATGCACGCGCGGCGCCTCACCCACAATATCCTGCACACGCATGCGCGGATTGAGCGAGGCATAGGGGTCTTGGAAAATCATCTGGGTGCGGAGCTTCATCTGCCGCGCCTCGGCCCCTGTCAGCGCCTTGATGTCGGTCCCATCGCGCAAAATCGTGCCTTCGGTTGGCGGCAATATGCCGGCGACCATGCGCCCAAGCGTGGATTTGCCGCAGCCGGATTCACCGACCAGCCCCACAACCTCACCCTTGCGGACGGTCAGGTTCACACGGTCCACCGCATGCACGATTTCTTCGCGCACCGGCGCGCCCAGGCGCTGCGCGATGCGGCCAGCGAAATCGAGCTTCTTTTCAAAACGGCGCGTAATGTCGCGCAGTTCAAGCATCGGCGCGGCGTTCATGCGGCCTCCGAGGCATCAAGATGGGGGTGGATGCAGCGCGCTTCTCGTCCGGGCAGAATCTCCGCCATGATGGGCTCCGCAATGCAAGCTTCCGAAGCGCGCGGGCACCGCGCGCGAAAGGCGCAGCCAAGCGGCAGGTTGAGCAATGAAGGCGCCATACCGGGAATTTGGCGTAGCGCCTCACCGCGTTTGTTGCGGCTGGGGACGGAGCCGATCAGCCCATGGGTATAGGGGTGCAAAGGCTTATCCAGCACTTCGCTAACCGCACCCTTTTCCACGATGCGCCCGGCATACATCACCGCAATATCATCCGCGAGGCCGGCAACCACCGAAAGATCATGCGTGATCCAAATCATGGAAGTGCCCGTGGTGGCGCAAAGCTTCTGCACCTCCGCCAAAATTTGCCCCTGAATGGTCACATCCAAGGCCGTGGTCGGTTCATCAGCAACAATCAATTGCGGTTCATGCAATAGCGCGATTGCAATGGCGACACGCTGACGCATGCCGCCCGAAAACTGGTGCGGATAGGCTTTCAGCCTTTCATCCGGTGATGGAATGCCCACCATGCCAAGCGTATCGCGCGCGCGCTGGCGCGCTTCCTCGGTCGAGACCTTCTTATGTGCCTTAACGGTTTCGATCATCTGCGTATCAATGCGCAGCACCGGGTTCAGCGTCATCATCGGGTCCTGGAAGATCATGGCGATGCGGTTGCCCCGCAAATCGCGCATTTCTTCTTCGGAAAGCTTCGCCAGATCGCGCCCCTGAAACAGGATGGACCCGCCGGCGATGCGCCCAGGTGGGTCAACCAGGCCAATGATGGAAAACCCCGTGACGGTTTTGCCGGAGCCGGATTCGCCGACAAGCCCCATCACCTTGCCGCGGCCGACGGAAAAGGAAACGCCATCCACCGCCTTCACCACACCAGCGCGGGTGAAGAAATACGTCTGTAGATTGCGAACTTCGAGAGTTGGTGCCGTCATGTGCCTATTTCTTCAGTCGCGGGTTCAGCACATCACGCAATTGATCGCCGACCAGATTGATGGAGACAATCGTGATCAGCAGCGCAATGCCGGGATAGAAGGAAATCCAGTATTTGCCGGAAAGCATATATTCATACCCATTGGCGATCAGCAGGCCGAGCGATGGTTCCGTGATCGGCACGCCAAGACCAAGGAAAGAAAGCGTTGCTTCCAGCGCAATGGCGCGCGCCACCTGCATGGTCCCCACCACAATCAAAGGCGGCAGGCAATTGGGCAGCAAATGGCGGAACAATATCCGATGCGTGGGCAAGGCCAAGCATTGTGCCGCTTCAATATACTCCCGCCGTCTTTCCACCAGCGCCGTACCGCGCACTGTGCGCGCATAATAAGCCCATTCCACCAGCACCAAGGCGATCACCACATTCATGACGCCCTTGCCCAGAAAGGCGAGGATCATGAGTGCGGCCAGAATGGTCGGGAAGGACAACTGCAAATCCACAAGCCGCATGATCACGCTATCAGTCCGCCCACCGGCATAGGCGGCTAGCAGGCCAAGCGAAGCGCCAATCAGGCAGGCAATCAACGCGGAACCTGCGCCGACAATGAGTGAAATCCGCAAGCCATAGATGATGCCAGAAAGCATATCGCGCCCCTGATCATCCGTGCCCAACAGGAAGGTGAAACCAGCACCACCCACCGTGCCGGGCTCCATACGCCCATCCATGATGTCAAGTTCAGCCAAATCATAGGGGTTTTGCGGCGTGATCCAGGGCGCGAAGATGGCGAGCAAGGCAATGATGATGAAAACCACCAGCCCACCAAGGGCGACCTTGCTTTCCGCGAATTCGGACACAAAGCGCCGAAAAGGCGTTTCCACCTTATCGGCAATTTTGGCCGGGATGACAGCGTCGCTCATGTGCCTTTACTCTCCAGCCGGACGCGCGGGTCAAGCATTGAATAGGTCAGATCAACAATCAGGTTGATGGCGATGAACTTCAGCACGATCATCATGAGGTAAGCCACGATCACAGGCCGATCC